>CANQTQ010000016.1 GCA_947626765.1 uncultured Clostridia bacterium | reverse complement strand
TAATTAACTCTCCAACACATTGCTATTCAATGTATTGGAGAGTTTTACTCTTTCAAAAGTGTTTAAGTTAAGATTTTACCAAAGTTAGAATAAAAATGCAAATAGATTTTCTGGTAAATAACTTGTTATTTTGTATAAAATATTGTATAATAAAGTTTGTATATATGGGGATGTATTTGGTCTCGACAGTAACCCAGAAATATTAATAGCGAGTAGTGGATTCTCACTTGGCCACTTTAATAATGTGAGAAAATAAATATAAACGCTGATAATAGAGAATTAGCATACGCTGCCTAAGTGCGGCGTCGTCTTATTTTAAATTGCCCACGGTTTTTAATAAGGCGCAAAGTTAGTGGGAAACAAAGTTATTTTGAGCTATCGAAGTAATGGGTATTTTTAAATAGCTACTTTTAATGTAAGCTTGTTTGTTAGGTTATATTAAAAGGAATTTTGAAAACAAACTGCACTCGGAGAAGTTAATATGGAAAGGTTATTGGACAGGAGTTCGACTCTCCTCATCTCCACCAAAAGACATAATATGTAGAAAAATGACAAATAAAAATCTCATTTTTTCTACATATTTTTGTAAGTAATAATATAATTCGTAAATTAGATACTCCTAAAATAAGTAATATCATAATGATATAGAAATAAACAATAAATAAGCAATTATACTTGACATTTACATAAAAAAACAATATTATATATATGAAAAAACTTAGAAAGGAGACTTGCTATGTATACTCAAATGTTAACATCAGAAAAAGGCGGAGAATTAATTAGCTTCAAGGTAAACGGCGAAGAAAAAATACACCAAGGAGAAAAATGCACAGATGAAAACGGAAAAGTATATTGGAAAAGGCATTCTCCTGTATTATTTCCTATTGTAGGAAAACTAAAAAAGAATAGAACATTAATTGGCGGAAGAACATATGAAATAATGCAACACGGTTTTGCAAGAGACTTAGACTTTGAACCAATTACCAAACTTAACAATTTTCATTCTTATGTACTAAGAAGCAATAAATACACATTAACAAGATACCCATATGAATTTGAACTGTATAATACATACCGCACAGAAGAAAATAAATTAACTACAATTTATAAAGTAGTAAATACTGGATTAATTAATTTACCTTTTGGAATAGGAGGGCACCCAGCATTTAAAATAGATGCTGAAGAGCTAAAAAAAGGCCATTATTATTTAGAATTTGAAGAGGAAGAAGAAAAAATTCATTTTCTATATTTAGTAGATGGACTAATTGGTACAGAATATGCAAGAAATAGAATAATTAATAAAAAGTATATTACAATAGATTCACATACATTTGATGATGATGCGCTAATAATGAAAGGAATTACATCAAATAAAATTAGCTTGAAAAATTATGCTACAAACAAAACTATACTTACAATGGACTTTACAGGTTTTCCATATTTAGCAATATGGTCAAAACCAAATGCACCATTTATTTGTATAGAACCATGGTATTCTACAGCAGATAATATTAAAGCATCTGGAGTATTTACACAAAAACAAGATATAATATCATTAAAACCAAATGATTCATTTGAATGTAAATACACGGTTGTTTTTTAGGGACAGGTCCTAATTCCCCTTTTTGGGGGTAAAAGGAACAGGCCCAAATGCTCATTTTCAAGCACTTAGGGACAGGTTATATCAAAACAAAAACTTAGCTAAAACACTATAATATAACTAATGAAAATAAAACTAAAGTATTAAAAGAAAGAGGAAAAAATGCTACAAATAATATTAATACTTATTGGATTAATAATTGCATTATTAGGAGTCAGTTGCATTTTTGATGCAAGAGTTATTACTAAAAAATTATTTGGCTTTGGAGACCAAAATGAGGCAACTTTAGGCTTTAAAATGTTTGGTTTCATATTCACAATAGCAGGTTTTTTAATAGTATTTTTTAATATTTAGATTAAGAAACTTTAAAAAAATATTGCTATTTTCGTATTAAAGTGTTAAAATAAATAACATAAATTTAAAAACTAAGAAAAAGAGGAGTAAGTTTAAACTAACTAGAAAAGAGAACAGAAGTCATTGGCTGAAAGCTTCTGCTAGAATAGAAAACTGAAGGTAGCTTTGGAGTTAATATATTGAAAAATTAGTAAATATATTCGTGTAACTTGCGTTAAAAGTAATAAAGATATTAATTGTAAAATTAATAATTAAGGTGGTACCGCGAATATACCTCGCCCTTAAAAGTAGGGCGAGGTTTTTTGATGCTCTTATTAAAACATATTCTTAATTACTTTTAATTTTTATAAATATTAAAAATAATAAATTAGGGAGGAAAATAAAATGTGCAAAGAACATAGCTTAGAAGGAAAATACGATCCAAAAAGTTTTGAAGAGGAAATCTATAAAAACTGGGAGAAAAACGAATACTTTAAACCATTTGAAGATAAAACTAAAGAACCATATACAATAGTAATTCCACCACCAAACATTACAGGAAAGCTTCATATGGGCCATGCTTTAGATAATACTTTGCAAGATATATTAATTCGTTATAAAAGAATGAGAGGCTTTAATACATTATGGGTTCCTGGAACAGACCACGCATCTATTGCAACAGAAGCTAAAATAGTAGAAAAACTAAAAGAAGAGGGAACTAGCAAAGAGGAGCTAGGTAGAGAAGAGTTCTTAAAAAGAGCTTGGCAATGGAAAGATGAATACGGCGGAACTATTTTAAAACAATTAAAAAAGTTAGGTTGTTCTTGCGACTGGTCTCGTGAAAGATTTACAATGGACGAGGGATTATCTAATGCAGTAAAATATGTCTTTGTTAAATTATATAATAAAGGGCTTATTTACCGTGGAAAAAGAATGATTAACTGGTGCCCATATTGTAATACTTCTATTTCAGATGCAGAAGTAGAATACGAAGAAGAGCCAACACATTTATGGCATATTAAATATCCTATAAAAGGTGAACCAGGCAGATTTTTAGTTGTAGCAACAACAAGACCAGAAACAATGCTTGGAGATACAGGTGTTGCAGTACATCCAGAAGATGAAAGATACAAAGATTTAGTTGGAAAAACTGCAATACTTCCAATTATGAATAAGGAAATTCCTATTATTGCAGATGAATTTGTTGAAAAAGAATTTGGTACAGGTGCTGTAAAATTAACACCTGCACATGATATAAACGACTATCAAGCTGCTTTAAAACACGGACTAGAAATTATAGAAGTATTTGATGAAAACTTTAAAATGGGAAACTTATACCCAGAATATAAAGGAATGGACTTATATGAAGCAAGAGAAAAAATAGTTCAAAAACTACAAGAAGAAGGCTATTTAGTTAAAATAGAAGACTATACTCATAATGTAGGAAAATGCTATAGATGCCATCATACAATAGAACCAAAAATATCAGAGCAATGGTTTGTAAAAATGGAGCCATTAGCAAAACCTGCAATAGAAGCGGTAAAACAAGGAAAAGTAAAATTTATACCAGAAAGATTTGACAAAATTTATTATAACTGGATGGAAAATATTCAAGATTGGTGTATTTCAAGACAGCTTTGGTGGGGCCATAGAATTCCAGCATATTATTGCGATAAATGTAATGAAGTAATAGTAGCTGAAAGCATGCCAGAAAAATGTCCAAAATGCGGCTGTAGTAACTTACATCAAGATGAAGACACTTTAGATACTTGGTTTAGTTCAGCATTATGGCCATTTTCAACACTTGGCTGGCCAAATCAAACAGAAGATTTTAAATATTTCTTCCCAACAAGTACATTAGTTACTGGATATGATATTATATTTTTCTGGGTTGCAAGAATGATATTCTCAAGCCTAGAGCATACTGGAGAAGTACCTTTCAAAAATGTATTTATACATGGTATTGTACGCGATAGCCAAGGAAGAAAAATGTCTAAGAGCCTAGGCAATGGAATTGACCCATTAGAGGTAATAGATAAATATGGAACAGATGCATTAAGATTTTCATTAGTACTTGGAATTTCACCAGGAAACGATATTCGCTATATGCCAGAAAAGCTAGAATCTGCATCTAATTTTGCAAACAAAATTTGGAACGCTGCAAAATTTATTATAAATTCATTAGCAGATGAGAAAAAAGTAAGAGAATTTTGCTATGAAGTATTTGAAAAAAATCATGCATATAATCCAGATTTATTAAGAATAGAAGATAAATGGATTTTAAATAAATTTGATAAATTAGTATCAGAAGTAACACAAAATATGGAAAATTATGACTTAGGAATTGCTTTAGATAAAATATACAATTTTATTTGGAACGAGTTTTGTGATTGGTATATTGAAATTGTAAAGCAAAGAATATACAGCGAAGATGAACAAACAAAAGTAGCTGTAAGTGATATTTTAAACCATGTATTTGGATCTTCTTTAAAATTACTACATCCATTTATGCCATTTGTTACAGCAAAAATTTATTCAAACTTAATTTGTATTGGAACAGAAGAAATTATGATATCAAAATGGCCAGACATTAGAAAAGAATTTGTATTTGATAAAGAAGAACAATTTATGGAAGATATTAAACAAATTATTGTTGGAATAAGAAACATAAGAGCAAAGCTAAATGTACATCCTTCAAAAAAATCAAAACTAATTGTTGTTGTAAAAAATATTGAAGAAATGAAAAAAGAAATAGAAGAAGTTAAACCAATTTTACAAAAACTAGGTTTTGCAGAAGAAATTGTTGTTCAAGATAATAAAGAAGGAATTCCACAAAATGCAATGTCTGTAATACAAAATGGAATAGAAGTTTATTTACCATTTGAAGAGTTAGTAGATATAGAAGAAGAAAAGAAAAGACTACAAGGAGAAAAGGAAAAGCTAATTTCAGAAGTTGAAAGAGCAGAAAAAATGCTTTCTAACCCAGGCTTTGTAAATAAAGCACCAGAAGCAAAAATAAATGAAGAAAAAGAAAAACTTGCTAAATATAAAGATATGCTTGAAAAAGTAGAAGAAAGATTAAGAAGTATTTAAAAGAGTGAAAATTTCGTATGGTACAATCTGCTAGGATGATGATATCGACATGTGTCCAGATACATTATACGAAACAAGTAGCAAAGTAAAATAATATAATTATACATAAGATAACAAAAGGAAGCACCCCACCAAAATGGTGGGGTGTTTTGATGTTTACTCCTTGGCAGTGAGACGGTAGGTGTCGTTATCCACCTCGTCAACGTGCCACCGAGCAAAGTCAAGCTTGCACCTGACTTCGGGCTCAATGGCAAAGCCATCAAGATCCTTGGAAATGGAAACATCAACATGAATCTCCGTTTCGCCTTTTTCCAGAGCTCTTTCCACAGCGTCGCAGATAAGAACATTGATTGTTCTGCACTGCTTATCGGCTCGCCGCAAGCGCTCATTTTCCTTGAGCTCACGCTCGATAGCTTCTGCATCCGGGAATTTTACCATCTGGTTTTCCATTAGGAAAAACCTCCTTTAAAGTAATCACCTTCCGGTGACCTAGCACAAAATGCACTAGGGTTTTTATATAATTACATTTTAACACGTTTTACATAATATGTCAACATTATGTAGATTTGCCTCAAAATGTATTAAAAATTATGTCGAAAACTTGTCATAATTCGACAAAACTTCCTAAGTTTTGCTCTAGATATTAACTGGAAAAAAATGTATAATTGGACAAGCAAACAGTTAGGAGGAAATTAGCATGAATAGTAAGTTTGATAAAAAAGATAATGTACTATATTTAGAAATTACAGAAGAAATTGATCATCATACTACAGAAAAAATAAGGAGGGTAATGGATAATGAAATTACAAGATTTATGCCTAGAAAAATTGTATTTGATTTTAGTAATGTTTCTTTCATGGACAGTGCAGGAATAGGACTTTTAATAGGAAGATACAAACTAATAAAACTCTTAGGAGGAACAGCAGAAATTATAAACGCAAATAAAATTATTTCAAAGGTGCTAGAAATGAGTGGAATATTAAAAATTATTCCAATACAAAATGAAGAAAATGTAAGCTAAAAATATTAATGTTTTAGGAGGAAAAAAATGAAAAGTAAATATGATAATGAAATGGAACTAGAATTTTTAAGTAAATCTAACAATGAGGCATTTGCACGTATTACTGTTGCAGCATTTGCAGCTCAATTAGATCCAACTATAGAAGAATTAGCAGACATAAAAACAGCAGTATCAGAAGCAGTAACAAATTGTATTATTCATGGTTATGAAAATACAGAAGGTTTAATTAAAATAAAAGCTACATTACTTAAAAATGAAATTGAAATTGAAATATCAGATAGCGGAAAAGGAATAGAAGACATTGAACTTGCAAGAAAACCACTTTATACAACAAAGGGAAACTTAGAAAGATCAGGAATGGGCTTTACAATAATGGAAAGCTTTATGGATGAAGTTACAATTAACTCTGTTGTAGATATTGGAACAAAGGTTACCATGAAAAAAAGAATTAAGAAACAAGAAAATGCTGAAGAAAATGAAGAAAAAAATGCTCTAATAAATTAATTTATTTATTAAATAGGAGGCATTTAAATTGCAGGAAGAATTTGAAAATAAGGCAGAAGACATTATACAAGCACAAAATGGAAATGAACAAGCAATGACTGATTTAATAGAAAAAAATAAAGGACTTATTTGGAACATTGTAAAACGCTTTCAAGGTAGGGGTCATGAAATAGAAGATTTATATCAAGTAGGAGTAATGGGATTTATTAAATGTATTAAAAGATTTGATAGTAGCTTTGATGTTAGACTATCTACTTATGCAGTTCCATATATTTTAGGAGAAGTAAAAAGATATATAAGAGATAATGGACCAATAAAAATTAGTAGAAGTTTAAAGGAAATGGCAACAAAAGCTATTCTTGTAAAAGATGAATATTATAGGAAAACAGGAAAAGAAATAAAAATAGAAGAAATGGCCAAGATTTTAAAAATATCTAAAGAAGAATTAGCATTAGTTTTAGAAGCAATTCAGCCAGTAGACTCTATAGATGAACAAATATATGAAGAAAATGGAGACGGTATGACAGTGCTAGATAAAATAGGGGCACAAAAAGATGAAGCTTCTGAAATTACAAATAAGCTTTGCATACAGCAAATTATTGGAAATTTAAAAGATGAAGAAAGAGAGGTAATACTACTTAGATACTATAAAGGAAAAACTCAAACAGAAATTGCAAAAATACTTGGTATTACACAAGTACAAGTTTCTAGAATTGAAAGAAAAACTTTGCAACTAATGAAAATGAAATTAGCAGGTTAAAAATAATTTGTTTTATTTTAAAATAAACTACATAGACTTATTTATTATAAAATACATTAAAAATAAGTGAGGAACAAAATTGAAAAAATATGTTATATGTTTTTTTATATTTTTATGCATCTGTTTTTTTATTCCAATTATTTTTACTTCTCCTTTTAGCAGCAAAGAGGTAAATAGCAATATGCAGCAAAACAATATTACAGTAGAAGCAACTTATGACTATAAACAATATAAAACAGTAAAATTATTACATAAAAGTACTAATAAAATAGAAGAAATACCATTTGAAGAATACTTATATGGAGTAGTAAGTGCAGAAATGCCTGCAAGTTATGAAGAAGAAGCACTAAAAGCACAGGCAGTAGTTGCAAGAACTTATACTTTATATAAAATAGTTCAAAATTCTTCAAAACATGAGGGAGCAAACATTTGCGATGATTCAGGCTGTTGTCAAGCATGGATTTCAAAAGAAAATAGATTAGCTAAATGGAAAGAAGAAAAAAGAAATGAATATTGGAATAAAATTGTAAGCTGTGTAAATGAAACACAAGGAAAAATAATTACTTATGAAAAAAAGCCAATTAATGCTTTTTTTCATTCTAATAGTGGAGGAACTACAGAAATTCCTATAAATGTATGGGGAGGAAGTGGATATCCTTATTTACAATCTGTACAAACATCAGGAGAAGATGCGTATTCACAATATTCTTCTAAAGTTACAGTAACTAAAGAAAAGTTTAAAGAAACTATAAAAAAAGCACATAGTAATTTTAAAATTGATTTTTCTAAAAAAGATTGTATTAAAATAAAAGAATATACAGAAGGAGGTAGAGTAAAAACAATTACTGTAGGAAATGTAGAACTATCTGGTGTAGAAGTTAGAACTTTATTTAGTTTAAAATCAGCAAATTTTAAAGTAACAATAGAAAGTAAAAACATTACTTTTGAAGTTATAGGTTATGGTCATGGTGTTGGTATGAGCCAGACTGGTGCAGATAGCTTAGCAAAGCAAGGGAAAAACTATGAAGAAATTATTCATCATTTTTATACAGGGGTAGAAATTGAAGACATTTAAAAAATTATATATTGCTTTAATAGTACTAGTTTTCTTGTTTTTCAAATTGCCCGTTACTAGGTAAGCAAATTCAAAGAAGAAAGTCAGAACGGGACCTTTCAAAACTACGAAAAATAGTACTATTAAAGCTGTAATGTAATTAAACTAAAATACAACATTTTCAAGTTACAAAAAATGTAAAATTTAAAATTTGTTTTTTGTATAATTTTCTCAAAATGGTTAATAATGTTACTAAAGAAAAATTAAGGAGGAATAATTTTTATGAGAAGAGAAAATAGAAAAAAACCAGTTGAGGAAGGTTTTGATACAAAGAAAATGTTATATATTACAGGAAGTGTTTTGGCAATTGCAATAATTGTTTTTATAATAACATTTTTAGTTTATAGTAATGCACTATCAGATACTACACAATTTGGTAAATTAGATACAAATTCAATTGGAAACACTAAGCTAGAAGATGCAAGTACTTCTTATGGAAAAACAGTTAATGAAATGCAAAACGAAACTTTAACAAATAGTGGAGGTAAAAACAATATTGCAAATGAAACAAGTAGCAATTCGGAAAATAATACAGAAAAAATAGCTATAAATACAAGTAGTTCAGAAACAAACAAAACACAAACAAATAACAAAAATACTGAAACTAAAAATGAAAATACCAATAAAGATGATAACAAGGCTGAAGAAAAGGTAAAAGACCCAGAGTTCAAAATGCCAGTTAATGGAGACATAATGAAAGAATTTGCAGAAAATAAATTAGTATATTCTGCTACTTTAGATATATGGTCAACACACAATGGAATAGACATTCAAGCTGAGAAAACATCAGTTGTAAAAGCATCTGCAGATGGAACAGTAACATCTATAAAAAATGACCCACGTTATGGTTTAACAATTATTATAGAACATGTAAATGGCTATAAAACAATATATGCAAACCTATTATCAACAGAGTTTGTAAAAGAAGGAGAAAAAGTAAAACAAGGACAAAGCATAGGAACAGTTGGAAATAGTGCAGCTTTTGAAATATCAGATGAGCCACATTTACATTTTGAATTATTAAAAGATAATGAAGAGCAAGACCCAGAATTATATTTAAACTAGAAATAATGGCAGGCTAATATAGCAGTCAATAAAAAAATTGACTGCTTTAATTTTTTTCTATTTTTTAATTCTTAATTTAATCCAATTAAAAAACATTGAAAAGTCCATTAAATTAATATATAATTACAGCATAAAAAGAGGCAAAAAAGGAGTTAACTTATGTCAGATGTAAAATGGACTAATGAACAATTACAAGCCATACGAGAAACAGGCTCAAATATTTTAGTAGCTGCTGCCGCAGGTAGTGGTAAAACTGCTGTGCTTGTTGAAAGAATTATTCATAAAATTATTGATGAAAAAATTGACATAAACAAAATATTAGTTGTAACATTTACAAATGCAGCAGCAAGTGAAATGAGAGAAAGAATATTAGAAGCAATCTACAAAAAGCTAGAAGAAGATCCTCAAAATGTTCATTTACAAAGGCAAATTACCCTTTTAAGCAAAGCAAGTATTTGCACAATTCACTCTTTTTGCTTAGATGTTATTCGTAATAATTTTTATGAAATAGATATGCCAAGCAACTTTAGAATAGCAGATACTGCAGAAGTTGCTTTGCTAAAACAAGATACTCTTGATGATTTATTTGAACAAAAATATGAAGAAAATAATAAAGAATTTATAGAACTTTTAGATACATATGCAAGTTATCGTGGAGATGATGCACTTCAGGAATTAATTTTAACAATATATGATTTTATTCAAAGTAGTCCGTTTCCAGAAAAATGGTTACAAGAAAAATTACAAGAATTTAATGTTTCTAGCACTCAAGACTTTGGTTCTACAATTTGGGGTGAAATTTTGCTTAAATATGCAAAAGAAGAAATAGAAGAAGCAATTTTATGGCTTCAATGTATGCATAACAATATGTACAAGTATATAGAACTTGCTAAATTTACGCAAACAATAGCAGAAGATATTATAAATTTACAAGATATTTTAGCCACAATAAGTTCATGGGATGTTACATATCAAAAATTACAAAGTATTAATTTTAAAAAATGGCCAGTAGATAAAAGTATTACACTTGATTTAAAAGAAGAAGCAAAAACTTTAAGAGATAAAGTAAAAAAGAAGGTAAACGAAAAATTAGTAAAAATAATTTCTAGGAATTCATATTCTATAAACTGCGACTTTGAAAAAATGTTACCAATCTTAACTAATTTATCTAATTTAGTATTAGAATTTTCACAAAAATTTGCAGAGTGCAAAAAAGAAAAAAATTGCATAGATTTTAACGATATAGAGCATTTTGCATTAAAAATTTTAATAGGCGAAAATGGCAAAATAACAGAAGTTGCTAAAAAATATCAAGAAAAATTTTTAGAAATATTAATAGATGAATACCAAGATAGTAATTTAGTACAAGAAGCTATTTTAACAAGTATTTCAAATGGAAACAATATTTTTATGGTTGGAGATGTAAAGCAAAGCATTTATAAATTTAGAGGAGCAAAACCAGAATTATTTTTAAACAAGTATGAAAATTATAAAACAAAAGAAGAAAAGTCAAAAGAGGGTGGACTAAAAATTCAGCTATTTCGTAATTTTAGAAGTAGAGAAAATATATTAAATTTCACTAATTTAGTATTTGAATCTATTATGTCAAAAGAACTTGGAGACATTTTATATAATGAAACAGAATATTTAAATTATGGTGCAAATTATCCAGAACAAGAACTTATACAAAATGAAACATTAAAAGATTTGTCTGAAAACGAGCAAACAAAAATTAACAACTGCAAAAAAACAGCAGAAATGCTAATTATAGATTTAAAGGAAGAAGAAGAGAGCATAACTGCATTTCAAGATGAAGAAAATGAGCAAGATGACGAAGAACTAGAAAGAGTAGAAGATGAAGTTTTAGAAGCTAGGTTTGTAGCAAATAAAATACAAGAACTTTTAAAAAGTGGTTATATGATTTATGATAAAAAAATAGGCTATAGGCCTATTAAGCCAAAAGATATTGTTATTTTACTAAGAGCAACATCTACAGTAGCACCTATATATGAAAAAGAACTTTCAGACTTAAATTTACCGGTGTTTAGCGATAACTCTACATCATATTTAGAATCTGTAGAAATTGAAACTATACTTTCAGTTTTAAAGATTATAGATAATCCTTTGCAAGATATACCTTTAGTAGTGGTATTAAGATCTATAATTGGAAATTTTACAGATAATGATTTAATTGAAATAAGACTTACAGATAGAAACTGTAACTTTTATGAAGCTCTATTAAAAGCAAGAATTTCTGCAAAAGATAGTTTAAAGGGCAAAATAGAAAATATATTAGCAAAATTAGAAAGCTGGAAGGAAAAAGAAAAGTATATGCCACTAGATGAACTTATTTGGCAAATATATTTAGACACAGGTTACTTTCAATATGTAGGCTTGCTTCCAAATGGAGCAATAAGGCAAGCAAACTTAAAAAGCTTATTTGAAAAAGCAAAACAATATGAAACAGCAAGTTATAAAGGACTATTTAATTTTATACATTTTATAGAAAAATTAAAAAAACAAAGTGGAGACTTAACATCGGCAAAGCTAATAGGCGAAAATGAAGATGTTATTAGAATAATGAGTATTCACAAAAGTAAAGGGCTAGAATTTCCAGTAGTATTTTTATGCAATACTCAAAAAAAATTCAATTTAAAAGATTTAAATGACAATATTTTACTTCATCAAGATATTGGATTTGGACCAACTTTAATAAATAGCAAAAAAAGAATAAAATATGGTACTCTAGCTAAAGAAGCAATTAAAATAAAAATGAAGCAAGAAACACTTTCAGAAGAAGAAAGAATTTTATATGTTGCATTAACAAGAGCAAAGGAAAAGCTATTTATCATAGGAAGAAGTAAAAACTTTGAAAAAGAATTAACAAATAAAAAGCAAGACATTGAACTTTATAAATTACAAAATAACATAAAATTAAACTATAAACTTATTGAAAAAGGAAAATCATATTTAGATTGGCTTTTAGATGTTTATTTATTAGGAAAAGAAGCTACTATTACTTTAAAAGGAAAACAGATACCTTTAGAAGAAATTGTTACTATGAAAGCTTATTCTAAAAATGAATTATTAGACTTACTAAAAAAACAAGAACAAAAAGAAACAACTAATATATTAGAAAAAATAAAAGAAAACTTAAATAGTATTTCAAATGAAGAAATTAAAAAAATGCAAGAAGAATTAAAAAATACTTTGGAATGGAAATATTCATATTTAGTAGATACAAAACTTCCTACCAAAACTTCTGTAACAAATATTAAGCAAGAAAAAATGAAACTAGAAGAGCTAGAAAATGATGAAAACGATATTGATGTTAAGGAATTGCCAGATATAGAAAATAAAAAAATCCGCCATTTTAAAGAGATTGTTCCAAAATTTTTGCAAGAGCAAGAAATTATTTCAAGTGCAAAAAAAGGAAGTTTAGTACATTTATGTATTCAAAAATTAGATGAAAAACAAGATTATACTATTGAAAGTATTGAAGCTTTAGTTCAAAGCTTAGTAGAAAAAGAAATTATTACTGAAAATGAAGCAAAAGCAATAGATGTAAATTTAATTTACAATTATACAAAATCGGAATTATTTAAAGAATTAAAAAATGCAAAAGAAGTTCATAAAGAACAGCCATTTTATATAAGTTTACCTGCAAATGAAGTAATAAAAGAAGCAAAAGAAGCAGGCTCTACTAAAAATATTTTAGTACAAGGTATTATTGATTTGTATTACATTAATCAAAAAGATGAGCTAATTTTAATAGATTTTAAAACAGATTATGTTGGAAAAGAAAAAGATGCAAAACAGAAACTAAATGAAAAATACAAAGTGCAATTAGATCTTTATAAAAAAGCATTAGAAGCGGCAATTGGCAAAAAAGTTACAAAAGCAGAACTTTACTTGCTAAAAGGTTACAATTCACAGCTTTAAAATTATCAGCTACATCGCTTATAAAATTTATCTTGTTTTTTGAGTTATAAAATGATAAACTTTAAATATCTTATAACTGCACAAAAGTAAAATATACAAATATTAATAGGAGTAAAAATATGAAGGAAAAGTATGATGTTATTGTAGTAGGAGCAGGACCTAGCTCAATATTTATGGCTTATGAATTAATTCAGCTTCACAAAGATAAGAAAATTTTATTAATTGAACAAGGAAAAAAAGTAGAAGATAGATATTGCCCAATTGATAAAACAGGCAATTGTATTAAATGTAAACCATTTTGCAATATTACAAGTGGTTTTTCTGGAGCAGGAGCATTTTCAGACGGAAAATTATCTTTATATAATGATGAAGATGACGATATTTATGTAGGAGGAATTTTACATGAATATATTGGTGTACCAAAAACTAAAGAATTAATAGACTATACAGATAAAATTTATTTAAAATTTGGAGCAGATCCAAAACTTGAAGGAACAGAGCATAAAGAAGAAATTAAAAAAATATATGATAAAGCAAAAAAGGAAGGAATTAATTTAATTAATATTCCAATTCGCCACTTAGGAACAGAAAAGGCTCATGAATTATATAAAAAGTTAGAAGATTATTTACAAGAACACAAAATTGAAATAATGTATCAAACTATAGTAGATGATTTAATAATAGAAAAAAATGAAATTAAAGGTGTAAAAATAAAACCATCAAGTAAGTTAATGAATGAAGATGCTGAAACAGAAGAAATATATGCAAGTAATGTAGTCATAGCAGTAGGAAGAAAAGGTGCTAACTGGCTTGTAAATATGTGTGAAAAACATAAAATTAAAACTACAGCTGGTATAGTAGATATTGGAGTACGCTACGAACTTCCAGATGAAATTATGAAAGAAATTAATACATATATGTATGAAGGAAAGTTCATTGGCAGACCTAGTCCATTTAATGATAAAGTAAGAACATTTTGCCAAAATCCAAGTGGATTTGTTGCATCAGAAGTATATGATAATAATTTAAGTTTAGTAAATGGACATTCATATAAGGAAAGAAAAAGTACAAATACAAACTTAGCTATTTTAGTATCACATCACTTTACATATCCATTTAATAAACCTATTGAATATGGTAGAAATGTGGCTAAAAACTTAAATGAATTAGGAGCTGGAAATATTTTAGTTCAAAGACTAGGAGATATTTACCGTGGAAAAAGAACATGGGAAAAGGAACTAACAACAAATAGCGTAGTACCAACGCTAAAATCAGCAGTTCCGGGAGATATTACTTATGCAATAGGCTACCGTACTATGACAGATATTTTAAACTTTATTAGAAGCATGGATAAAGTAATAGAAGGTTTTGCAAACCCAGATAACCTTTTATATGCACCAGAAATTAAATTTTATAGTAATCAAGTAGTAATAGATAATAATTTTGAATCTAGTGTAAAAGGGCTATATTCTATTGGAGATGGAGGTGGAATGACAAGAGGATTAATGATGGCATCAGCTTCAGGAGTTCAAATGGCTAGAATTTTAGCAGAAAAATTATAATAATACAATTAAACTAAAAATAATAAGTTTTTATGCATATAAGGAAAGGAAAATAAAAAATGTCAAATTTTGTGCATTTACATATACATAGTGAATTTAGTTTACTAGATGGAGCTAATAGAATTAAAGATTTACCAGTTCGTGCAAAAGAACTTGGAATGGATGCTATGGCAATTACAGACCATGGAGCTATGTTTGGAGCAATAGATTTTTATAAGGCTTGTAAAGCAAATGGAATTAAGCCAATTATTGGCTGTGAAGTATATGTTGCACCACGCTCAAGATTTGATAAAGATCCTAATTTAGATGGAAAATACAGCCATCTAATTTTACTTGCAAAAAATAATGACGGCTATAAAAACTTAGCAAAATTAGTATCAATAGGATATACAGAGGGATTTTACTATAAACCACGTATTGACCATGAATCATTAGAAAAATATCATGATGGTTTAGTATGCTGTAGTGCTTGTCTAGCAGGAGAGGTAAATCAGGCAATACTTTCAAATGATATGGAAAAAGCAAAACAAGTTGCACTTTGGTTTAAAAATTTATTTAAAGATGATTATTATTTAGAAATTCAAAATAATGGAATAAAAGAACAGGTATTAGCAAATCAAAAATTAATTGAATTATCTAGAGAGTTAGATATTCCATTAGTTGCAACAAATGATGCACATTATTTAAAAAGAGAAGATGCTTATAACCATGAAGTTTTGCTATGTATACAAACAGGAAAACGTATGACAGATGAAGATAGAATGCGTTTTGAAACAGACGAATTATATGTAAAATCTCCAGAAGAAATGGCAGATTATTTTAGAAACGTACCAGATGCAATAGAAAATACAGTAAAAATTGCAGAAAAATGTAATGTTGAATTTGAATTTGGACATACAATTTTGCCAAATTATGATGTACCAGAAGAATTTAAAACTCATTATGATTATTTAGAAAACCTTACAATGGATGGCTTAAAAGATCGTTATGGAAAAGATGGACAAATTCCTTCAGAAATTTTAGATAGAGCAAAATATGAGCTTAGTGTTATTAACAAAATGGGGTATGTAGATTACTTTTTAATAGTATGGGATTATATTCATTATGCTAAAACACACGATATTCCAGTAGGACCAGGCCGTGGCTCTGGAGCTGGTTCAATTGTGGCTTACAGCATAGGAATTACAGACATAGATCCTATAAAATATGGTCTTATTTTTGAACGTTTTTTAAATCCAGAAAGAATTAGTATGCCAGATTTTGATGTTGACTTTTGCTATGAAAAAAGAGATAAAGTAATAGAATATGTAGAATCAAAATATGGAAAAGATCATGTTTCTCAAATTATTACATTTGGTACAATGTCTGCAAGAATGGTAATTAGAGATGTAGCAAGGGTACTAGACCTTCCTTATGCAGAAGCAGATAAACTTGCAAAAATGATACCAAATGAAATACATATTACTATAAAAAAGGCAATGGAGCAAAACTTAGAGCTAAAAGAGCTTTACGAAAATAATGAAGAAATGAAAAAATTGTTAGATATTGCTATGGCACTAGAAGGCATGCCAAGGCAGGCTTCTACACACGCATGCGGAATTGTTATTACAAAAGAACCAGTAGTAAATTATGTACCACTTTATGTAAGAGATGATGCAATTTCTACTCAATATATAATGACTACATTAGAAGAACTAGGACTTTTAAAAATGGATTTTTTAGGACTTCGTACATTAACAGTTATTAAAGACACAATTGATTTAGTAAAGAAAAATAAAGGAATAGATGTACAATTTGATGAAGAAATGAATGATCCAAAAGTATACAAACTATGGCAAAACGGAGAATCTGTTGGAATATTCCAGTTTGAAAGCCAAGGAATGACAAATTTCATGAAGGAATTAAAACCAGACTGTTTGGAAGATATTATTGCAGGTGTTTCACTTTATAGACCAGGACCAATGGATCAAATTCCAAGATATATTGCAAATAAAAAAGACCCAGAACATGCCGTATATACGCATCCTTCATTAAAACCAATACTAGAAGTTACTTATGGTTGTATGGTATATCAAGAGCAAGTTATGCAAATAGTAAGAGATTTAGCAGGATATTCACTAGGTAGAGCAGACTTAGTAAGACGTGCAATGGGTAAGAAAAAGCTAGATGTAATGGCAAAAGAAAGAGAAATATTTATTAATGGACAAATAGATGAAAACGGAAATATTATAGTACCAGGTTGTGTTAGAAACGGAATTGATGAAAAGTCCGCTAATAAAATATTTGATGAAATGGCAGAATTTGCAAAATATGCATTTAACAAATCACATGCAGCAGCATATGCAGTTGTATCTTATCAAACAGCCTATTTAAAAGCATATTATCCTACAGAATTTATGGCAGCAATGCTAAATAGCTTTTTAGGAAACTTAGATAAAGTTCCAGGATATATAGAAGAATGTAAAAGACTTGGGATTTCAATTTTAAAACCAGATATTAATAAAAGTAGTACTAAATTTACTGTAGACAAAAATCAAATACGCTTTGGACTTGGTAGCATTAAAAATGTAGGAACAGCAGCAGTAGATGAAGTAGTAGCTCTTAGAGAAAAAAATGGTCCATTTAAAGATTTTAGTGATTTTTGTGAAAGAATTCAAAATGCTCAAGTAAATAAAAAGTGTATAGAAAGTTTAATTAAAGCTGGAGCATTTGATGAATTAGGACAAACTAGAAAAACCTTAATAGCATCTTATGAAGCTATTATTGATTCTATTAATAATAGTAGTAAAAAAAGCTTTGAAGGTCAAGTTAGTATGTTTGATATGGGTGGAAGCAGTAATTTAGATGAAATAAAAGAAATGAAATATCAATATATAATTCTTCCAGAATATACTAAAAAAGAAATGCTTAGCATGGAAAAAGAAATGCTTGGACTATATATTTCAGGACACCCATTAGAAAATATTAGAAATCAAATAGAAGCTAAAACTAATATTAACACAATGATGCTAAGAGAGCTTATGCAAACAGACTCAGAAGATGGAGAAAATTTAGACTTAGAACAAAATCAAATAAGATTAGGCTTAAAAGATGGGCAAAATGTTACTTATGCAGGAATAATTTCATCTGTAAAAAAGAAATATACTAAAAATAACAAGTTAATGGCATTTATTACAGTAGAAGACTTATATGGACAAGCTGAAATTATTGTATTTGATAGTTGCTATCAAACATGCTCTAATATATTAATAAATGATAATATTGTTCTAGTAGAAGGAAAACTTAGCATACGTGAAGATGAAGAGCCTAAAATTGTTGCAAGAACAATTAGCGAGTTTGTGGAAAGTAAAAAGAAAATTTTTAGGCTTGATATTACAAATTTAGATGAACCTACAAGAAAAAAATTAAAAGGAGCTATTTACTTTTTTAGTGGAGAAAAAAACAATATGCAAATGCAAATACAAAATGGAGAAAAAATGGACACTACAAAAAGTGGAATATATATGACTCCAGAAATTTTAACACAGTTTCAAGAATTAGTAGGAGAAGCAAATGCTAATGTTATTGAAGAATAGGTATGAAAGTCATACCTATTTTTGTTTTATGAAAAACTAAAAAAATTCTTAATAAAAAAGTTAAGTAAAAAGTTAAATGCTTTTAATATAAAAAATAAAAAAAAATCTTTTTTTTCTTGCTATTTTCTATTCTTTATTGTATTATATAATAAGTAAAAAAATGAACTATAAAGAAAATAAAGGAAGGGGCAAATAAATTCATGAAAAAAGTACTAACAATTCTATTTGTTTTATTAATTATATTTGGAACAGTTTCAGTATATGCAACAACTGCAGAGCAAAACACTCTAACATCTGGAACAACATCAACAACAAATTTAGTAGAGCTAAAAGATAAAGCTTTAAAAAGCTTAGAAGATTATCAAGTAGCATATGGAGATAACACCTACGGATTTGCTGCATATATTTTAAATATTATTAGAATATATAGCATACCTTTTGGATTTATAGGAATTGTAATTGCAGCAATCTATCGTTATGTTATTGGTATTAGAAAATTAGATGTTCAAGATAAAGGTTTTGGCGTTTTAGTTGCTATTATTACAGTAATGGTAATATGCCAAGTACTACCATTAATTTTTGCAATCGTTGTAAGAGGTTGGAGGGGTTAAACGAATGAAGGTATTGTTTGCAGTAAATAATGAGAGCATTTCTGAATCTATAATTAAAAAATATCAAGAAGAATATAAAGAAATTATTTCAGTAAAAAATGTATATTATTTTAATGCAATTGTTAAAGAACTACAAAAAGATAAAACTTATGATAGAATAATTATTAGTGAAGATTTACAGCCATTTTCAAATAATAATAACTATGATTCAATTGATAAATTTATTTTTGAAAAAATGGATAACATTAGTGATGAAGCAACAAATCAATCTGGAAATGATATTCCAATTATTTTAATATGTACAGATAGAAGAGAAAAAGGAGACCCACTATTAATAAAGCTATTTGGAATTGGCATTTATAACGCATTACTTGGTAAAGATAGAAGCATTACACAAGTATGTGAGTTATTAGCAAGACCACGTACAAAAAAAGAAGCTAAAGTATATTATCGTATTGATTCTGAAGATGTAGACTATAAAGTAGAAAATGAAGGAGATGTTAGTGAAGTTGAAATTCAAAACATCTTAAATCATTATAAAAAAATAAACGGAAATGAAGAAAAATATATAGAAAGTTTTGACCATATTGCTAGTCAGTATACAGACTCTCAATTAAGACTAATTGCTAAATTTTTACCTTTAAATGTAAAAGCTGTGCTAGAAGCAAATAGTGCAAAATATCAAGAAGTAGTCTCATTTGGTATGCCAAGCTCTAAAGGCAAAAATATAGAAAATAATAGAAGCTTAAAACATATAAAACAAAAAGATAATAGTAAAAACGAAAGTGATGGTATGGACTTATTGCAAAAAAACCTAAGTTCAAATAAAATTACAGAACCAGTTATTATACCATCTGTAGTAAATACAGCCAATATTAGAAAAATGGAAGAAACTCCACATGAAGAAGACAAAAATTCAAATAAAATATTGCCAGAACAGGTTCAAGAAATTGATGATATTTTAGACAGTCTTCCTACACAAAATAGTGTTCCGGAAGCAGAAGAATCTCAAAATATAGAAGAAACGGTAGTACAACCAAAAAGAAGAGGCAGACCTAAGAAAATAGTTATAGATGAAACACCTACATTTGAAACTTTGCCAAAAAAAGGTAGAGGAAGACCTAAAAAAGTAGTGGAAACTCAAACAGAAACACCTACATCAAATGAAAATGTTAATAGCTCTAATTCTGCTCCAGTAAATCTTTTTGAATTAGGAGATGAAGATACAGGCACCATTACTACTTCACAACCATCATCTCAAAACGATATAGTTTTACCTGGACTAGATGATGAAGAATTATATGAAGAAAATGAAATGTTAATGCAAGAAACTCAAGCACAAGATATAGATATGCTTGACAGTTTAAAAGAACCTACAGCTATTAATATAGAGCCTATTAAAAATATAGAAAAGCAACCTATTCAAAATATAGAAAAAGAAGATTATAATACAAATTTAGTAGAAAACGTTACAAATTATAATAATACAAATATAAACGGATTATTTTCTAATGACAAAAAACTTGTTGCATTTGTAGGAACTTCAAAAAATGGTACATCATTTTTAGTAAATAATATTGCAGAAGTATTATCTCAAAAAGGAATTAATACAGCAATTTTAGATTTAACTAAAAATAAAAATGCATATTATATTTATACAGAAAATGAAGAAGATTTAAGAAAAACAGCATTTTCATGTATTGAAAATTTAAAAAAGGGAAATGCTACTGGAATTTCAGTACATAAAAATTTAACAGTTTATACAACTCTTCCAGGAGAAGACGAACAAACAGCTGATTATAACTTAATACTACAAACTTTAATGAAAAACTATTCATTAGTAATATTAGATTGTGATTTTGAAACAGATTATAACTATTTTAAGGAATCACAGGAAATATATTTAGTACAAAGTTTAGATGTTTTAACAATACAACCATTAACAGCATTCTTAAGAGATTTAAAAGCAAAAAATGTTTTAAATCCAGAAAAAATTAGAATAGTTTTAAACAAAATGGTAAAATTAAGAAGCATTTCAGAAAAAACAATCATTGGAGGAATGGCATATTACAATGATCCAGCTATGTCTTTTATGACAGAGCTATTTAATAAAGATACTGCTCAATACTCTGTAATTCCATTTGAAGAACAAGCTTATGCTAAATACTTAGAAGGACTTATTAATTGCAAAATTACTTTAAATGGCTATTCAAAAAATTTTATTATGGCACTTGAAAAATTAGGAGATGTAGTATATCCTTTAATTAATAGTAAGCAAAAGAATTTATATAATAGTTATCAAAGTTCAAATAAATTTTCTAATGACATGAATAATACTTTAAATAAAATGAAAAATAATTATTAAATATAAACAGACTATTTTAGAAGCAAAAGAGGTGATTTTTTTGATATTTACTGTAATCATACTGCTAGTACTTATTATTATATTTTTAATGATATATAATATGTCTATACATAAAAAAATACAAACATTTCATAATATAAATCAGAAAATAACAAGCTTAAATGTTTTACAAGATTTTATGAATACAATTAGTGAAATTACTTCTGTTGACGAAAAAATCAAAAAAATCAATGATATTTTAATAGAAAGATATCAAATTAAATATTCTACTATTGTTATATATAACGGAGTAGATTATGATATAAAAGCTTCTAATGTAGAAGAAAAACATTGGAGTACTTTAAAAAATTTACAAAATGAAGAAATTTTTAAAGACAGCATTAATACTGCCACACCAAAATATATTACTGTTCAAAAAGAAGGAGAAAGACTTCCTTATCAAAAAATGGAATTTAGTAGAGCAAAATCTGCAATGTTTTTTCCACTATATGTTGAAAATGTTTATATAGGTTATTGGATTATAGAAGGAAGCAAACCACATGAATTTGATAACATAGATACTACACTTCTAGAAGTAGTAAGAAATAATATAGTCTCTGTACTAAAAACTGTTGAAAACCAACAAGTAATTGAAAACATTGTAAGAGATGATAAATTTAGTGGTCTAAAATCTGCAGAATATTTATTTGGTGAAGGCAAAAAAATAATAGATAAGTATACTACTTCTACAGTATGTTTATTTAAAATTACTAATCTAGAGGAAATAAACCAAACATTTAATAGAGAAACAGGAAACCAAATAGTTATAGAAGTAAGTGAGTTATTAAAGGAAAACTTATCTGATGAATATATATTTGTAAGATATATGGGACCTAAATTTGCTATTATTTTTTCTGGTATAGAAATAGATGCAGTGGTAAACTTCATGAAAGAAATGAAACAAAAATTAGAAGACATTGAAATAGAAGTAGAAATGAAAACTACTGCAAAAGGCAAAAGAAAAACTGCTTTTGCAAAACCAAAAATAAATGTGGTAGTATCTACTTACTACAAAAGAACTGCTTTAGAGGGGCTTACTAAGAAATTAGAAGAATATTTAGATGGAGCTCCAAAAGAAGAAAATACAATTAATTATTTATAGGAGGGTAAATAATGATTTCAGATGAAACTGTTAGTTTTAAAGTAGAAAAGGACAAAAATGTTAAAACAAGAGAAATTTTAAAAGAAGTATATCGTGCTTTAGAAGAAAAAGGATATAATCCAATTAATCAAATAGTTGGTTATATTTTATCAGGTGACCCAACATATATTACAAGCCATAATGACGCTAGAAACTTAATTAGACAAATAGAAAGAGATGAACTTCTAGAAAAAATGGTAAGGAACTATATTGGATTGGATGATTAAACATGCGCAAATTAGGAATTGATTATGGTGATAGTAGAGTTGGAATTGCTATTACAGATGAATTGTGCATTACTGCGCAAGGATTAGAAACTATACATCATCAAGGAAATGATAAAATAGTTTTAAAAAGATTAGATGAAATTATGAGTATGTATAGCATTGATACATTTGTAGTTGGTATGCCTATTAATATGAATGGAACTAAGGCTGAAAGAGTAGAAGTAACAGAAAAATTTATTCATAAGCTTAAATGCAAATATCCTAAAATTTTAATAGAAACAATTGATGAAAGACTAACTACAGTTGCTGCACATAAAACAATGAATTATTTAAATATAAATAAAAACAAAAAGAAGGAAATAGTAGATACAATTTCAGCAGTATATATTTTAGAAACGTATTTAAATAAGCAAAAAAATAAACTATAATACATCTGTGCATATATTTAAAAAAAGTGTAAATACTAATAACAGATATTAGCATTATAGAAATATAATGATTTATATATAAACGAAAGGAGAAAAATAAATGAGTAAAGAAGATGTAAATGAAAATCCAGAAAACTTAAATGAGGGAGAAGAATTAGAAGACAATATATTAGTCCTAAATGATGAAGAAGGAAATGAAGTAGAATTTGAATTTTTAGACTTAATTGAATATGAGGGAGAAGAATATGTAGTATTATTACCAGTAGAAGAGGAAGAAACAGAAGAACCTGGCGAAGTGGTAATTTTAAAACTAGAAGATACAGAATCTGAAGATGAGGAATCTTATGTTAGTGTAGATGATGAAGAAGTACTTAATAAAGTATTTGAAATATTTAAACAAAAATTTGAAGATGAATTTAATTTCGTAGATTAAAAAGTAGTATTATTTGCAAAAAAAGGAGATATAACAAATGAAAAGTTTATCTAGTTGGCTTATTGCCATATTTGCATTTATGTTTTGGGGCTTTCGTGTAGTAACAACAGTTTTATATTCAATGGGAACAGAATTTATTGCTGAACCAATGGATATGACAATGGAAGTTGTATTATTATTTATTACATTTATTTGCATATGTTTCATTACAAAAAGAAAGCTATTGCCAACAATAATTTATTTAATAGCACATGCTTTATATTATGGAATTTATTTATATCAAAATGTAATGTTATTAATAGAAGGTACAAGTACAATTAATTCTTATATGTCTTTATTAGTAGCTTTAATAGGTATTATAATACCATTATTTGCATTTTTTGATGTATTATTAGATAAAAATAGAAAAGCACACCCAGTAGATAAACAAACAGACTGGTTTTATAAAAATAAAGAATATGACAGAAATATTGATGAAAGGTCAGATAGAAACCAATACAGAACAATGTAATATTTATATAAAAATAAACGAAGCAATAACTGTTTCGTTTATTTTTTTGTTTATAATTTAATAATTGCTTTAATAGTACTAGTTTTCTTGTTTTTCAAATGCCCGTTGTAGAAAGTAAAGCTCAAAGAAGCAGGTCAGAACGGGACCTCTCAAAACTGCGAAAAATAGTACTATTAAAGCTTTAATTTGATTAAAACATTTTGTGGCTTTTAAAATAAACTTTTCAAAATATTATTGACTTTTTTTGCTACTTATTATAATTTTATAGTATAAAAATAGGAAGGATAGAAAACAAATGATAGAAGAACTTTACAAAAAAATAAATGGAAATTATGAAATAGCAATTTCAAGAATGCAAAATGATGAAAGAATATTAAAATATCTTAAATTTTTTTTAATGGACGAGTCATATAAAGGCTTAGAAGATGGAATGAATTCTGGAGATTGTGAAGCAGCATTTAGAGGAGCACATACCCTAAAAGGAGTTTGCCAGAACATGGCATTTACTGCACTTTCTACTGTAGTAGAACAAATAACAGAAGAGCTAAGAGCAAAAGATTTTGAAAAAGCAAAACAAACTTTTCCACAAGTAGAAGAAGAATATAAAAAGGTAATTGATGAAATTAATAAAATAATATAATAGGGGGATATTTATGGAAAAAAGAGATACATTATTAATTGTTGATGATGTTATGATAAACAGAGAACTCTTAAAAGATATATTTGAAAATGGAGAATATAAAATATTAGAAGCAGCAGATGGAGAAGAAGCAATCCAAATATTAGATGAGCATAAAGACGAAATTGCATTAGTCTTTCTTGATTTAGTTATGCCAAAAAAAAATGGACTAGAAGTAATGCATCATATGTCATTAAATAACATGATAAATACAATACCTGTTATTATGATAACAGGAGAAGCAACTGTTGAAACAGATGTAAAAGCATATGAACTTGGAGCAGCAGATATTATATATAAACCTTTTGAACCTGCTGTTGTAACACGTAGAGCAAAAAATATTATAGAATTATTTGAACACAGAATATCTATTGAAAAAGAACTAGAACTTCGTACGCAAGAACTATTTGAAAGTAAAAAGCGTATAGAACAAAGTAATAATTTCTTAATTAATGCATTAAGCTCAGTTGTAGAGTTTAGAAGCTTAGAATCTGGAGAACACATTCAAAGGGTTAAAAAATTTACAAGAATAATGCTAAGACATTGGAGAGCTTTATATGGAGAAGAACAATTTACAGATGAACAAATTGAATTAATAGTAAATGCTTCTGCACTTCATGATATTGGTAAAATAGCAATACCAGATAATATACTTTTAAAACCAGGAAAACTAACAGATGAAGAATATACAGAAATGAAAAAACACACAATATATGGCTGTCAAATGCTAGAAAAATTTAAACAAGAAGAAAATGAGTTTTACCGTTATTGTTATGATATTTGCCGTTATCATCATGAAAGATATGATGGTAGAGGTTATCCAGATGGTCTAAAAGGAGATGAAATTCCTATATGGGCACAAGTAGTATCTATTGTAGATGTTTATGATGCACTTGTAAGTAAAAGAGTATATAAACCTTCTTTTTCAATAGAAGAAACATTTCGTATGATTCATAATGGCGAATGTGGAACTTTTTCACCTAAACTATTAAAATGTTTTGACGATGCTAAAGAAGAATTTATTCAAAATACTACTAAAGAACAAATGGGAGAGGAGGCTTAAATTTGAATTCAAGTAAAGAAAAAGTAAAAGAAAGATTAGATAAAAATATAAAAGATAAAGCAAAAAAAATAAAAAAGAGCAATTTACTTATTTTTATAGTAACTATTATTACAACAATTACTATTTACTATTCATATCAACTATTTTCAGCAATTCTTACAGATAGAATTGTAAAAATGTCTCTTCGTAATATGTGGGAAATATCAAGACACGATGAGCAATCAATTACATCTGGACTAGAGCATAGGTGGATGCATCTAGAAGGAATTGCAAAAGAAATGGAACAAAATGAAATTGAAACTACATCAGAGATTTTAGAAAAGCTAAATACTAAAGCAGACTCTATAGAAACTATGGAAATTGTTTTAGTAACAGAAGAAGGAAAAGTACTTAGTAGCATGCAATCTATTGGTGAAAATAAAGAATTATTAGAATTATGCCAAGAATCACAAGAAGATAGATTTGTTCAAAGAATAGATGATAATAGAAGCTCAGAAGTAGATGCTACATTAATATTAGGAAAAAAAATAGAACCTTTTACAGTTGATGGGAACCGCTTTACATATATAGTAGGATATTATGATATTAGAAACTTAACAGATGAATTAAAAATTGAAAGCTATAGTGGAAAAGGTTACAGTAGTGTTATAGACCAAGATGGTTATTATTTAGTATCTGTACACAATAATAACATGCTTGAAAGAGAAGACTTTTTTACAGTACTAAATAAAGAAGGAATAACTAGTGATTTAACAGTACAAGATGTTCGTAAAAAAATGGAAGCAAAAGAAAGCTTTTACATAGAATACATACTAGATGGACAAGACCGTATTATGGTTTGTAACCCAATGAATGAAGTAGATTGGTATTGTATTATGTCTGTACCACTTTCTATTTATCAAGAACAAAGTGCTGAATTATTACAAATGATAACAATATTAATAGTAGCAATATTAATTACAGTTGCTGTTGTTGTTATTTTAATATTTAGAAATAGATCACAAAAAAATTCAATGAAATTTGAAATAAAACATAGAGACGAATTAGAATCTGCTCTAGCATTAGCTGAACAGGCAAATAGAGCAAAAACTACATTTTTAAACAACATGTCACATGATATTCGTACTCCAATGAATGCTATTATTGGATTTACAACACTTGCAAAAACACATATAAATAATAAAGAGCGTGTAGCAGATTATTTAGAGAAAATTTCACAATCTTCAAATCATTTACTTTCTTTAATAAATGATGTATTAGATATGAGCAGAATAGAATCTGGTAAAGTAAGTATAGAAGAAAAAGAAGAAAATCTTGCTGAAATACTTCATGGTATTAGAAACATTGTTCAAGCAGATGTAAATGCAAAACAAATGGAATTTGTTATAGATACAGTAGATGTAACAGATGAAAATATTTACTGCGATAAATTAAGACTTAACCAAATTTTAATAAATTTATTGTCAAATGCACTTAAATTTACAGAACCAGGTGGAACAATATCTGTTCGCATTACTCAAAAACCAATAGCTAAAAAAGGTTATGGAGTTTATGAATTTAGAATAAAAGACAATGGAATTGGAATTAGTGAAGAATTTTTAAAAGAAATTTTTGAACCATTTGCAAGAGAGCGTAATTCAACAGTAAGTGGTATTCAAGGTACAGGTCTTGGAATGGCAATAACTAAAAATATTGTAGACATGATGGGTGGAACTATAGAAGTACAAAGCAAAGTAGGAAAAGGAACCGAATTTATTGTTACATTAGAGTTCAAATTACAAGAAGCACATAAAGAAATACAAGTAATAGATAATTTAAAAGGTGTTCATGCACTAGTTGTAGATGACGATATGAACTCTTGCCAAAGCATTTCTCATATGCTAAGACAACTTGGTTTAAAATCAGACTGGACAATGTATGGAAAAGAAGCCGTAGCTCGTGCAAAAGAAGCACATCAAATAAAAGAGCAATATCAAATTTATTTAATAGACTGGTTAATGCCAGATATGAATGGTATAGAAACGACAAGACGCATTCGCAAAATAGTGGGAAAAGAACCAATAATTATTATGCTTTCAGCTTATGACTGGGGAGAAATTGAAAAAGAGGCAAGAGAAGCAGGTGTTACAGAATTTATTAGTAAACCATTATTCCCATCTGATTTAAGAAAAATACTTTTAAAAGTTTCAGGATTAGAGAAAAAACAAGAAGATGCAGAAGAAAAAGTTGATTTTTCAGGTAAAAGAATTCTTCTTGTAGAAGACAATATGATGAATAGAGAAATTGCTACAGAATATTTGCAAGACTTTGGATTTTTAGTAGAAAATGCTGAAAATGGAAAAGAGGCTTGTGAAATCTTAGAAAAATCTGAGCCAGGCTATTTTGATGTTGTATTAATGGATGTTCAAATGCCAATAATGAATGGATATGAAGCAACCAAAGCAATTCGTAAATTTAAAAATAAAAAAATTGCTAATATTCCTATTTTAGCAATGACAGCAAATGCATTTGAAGAAGATAAAAAAGCAGCAAAAGAAGCTGGAATGAACGGACATTTAGCAAAACCAATTGATATTCCAAAACTAATAGAAGCACTAAAGCAAATTCTAAATTAATAAAGCATTTATAAATTATTAACACAGGAAGTGATTTTTTTGAACGAAAGTAATACAACCATAAATTGGTATCCACGGGCATATGGCGAAAACTAAAAAGCAGATTATAGAAGATTTAAAATTAGTAGATATAGTAGTAGAAATTTTAGATGCACGTATTCCAATGTCTAGCCAAAACCCAGACATTAAAGAAATAATAAAAGATAAAAAAAGACTTATTGTTTTAAATAAGTCTGATTTATCTTGTGAAAAAGAAAATCAAAAGTGGATTAATTACTTTCAAAATGCTGGCATTCCTGCTGCTTTAGTAGATTCAGTTTCAGGCAAAGGTATAAGCGATGTACTTAAAAAAATAGAAGAAATTTATGATAATGAAAAATATGAAAATAAAGGAAGAATAGGAAAATCAATAAGAATAATGGTTTTAGGAATACCAAATGTAGGAAAGTCATCTTTCATTAATAGAATTGCCAAGAAATCTTCTGCAAAGGTAGGAAATAAACCAGGTGTAACAAGACAAAAACAATGGGTTAAAGTATCTAATAAAATTGAATTATTAGATACACCCGGCGTTTTATGGCCAAAGCTAGCAAATGAAGAAGTGGCTTTAAATTTAGCATTTACAGGAACAATTAAAGATGATGTATTAGTTACCACAGAAATTGGGTTTTCACTTTTAAAAATTTTAATTAAAGAGTATAGTGTAAACTTAATTCAAAGATATAAATTAGATGAGCAAGAAATTAATTTAATAATGGAAAACAGTAAATTAGAAGATAATGATAAAATTATTGAAGTTATGAGTTTAATTGGCAAAAAAAGAGGAACTATTATTTCTGGCGGAGAAATAGATTATGATAGAGTATGCAATATTTTGCTAGATGATTTTAGAAGCGGAAAATTAGGAAAAATAACATTAGAAAGGGTACAAAGCTAATAAAGGCAATAAAGGTAAAAAGTCAGAAAATAACTTATACAATGATAACTTAGAAAAAGTATGAAAGTAATAAAGCAAAATTATAACGAGATTAAGGAGAAAAAATTGGAATTATTTAATATTAATAAAAATGAAACAGATGTAAATCAAATGTCGCCACTTACCTGGGCATATATTGGAGATGCAGTATATGAGTTATATATACGTACCAATCTTGTGGACAGTACAAATTTAAAACCACATAAACTACATATAGAGTCTATTAAATATGTAAAAGCAAAAGCTCAAGCAGATGCTTTAAAAAACATAGAAAATAGTTTAACAGAAGAAGAAAAAGAAATTGTAAAAAGAGGAAGAAATACAGAACTTCATCATATTGCTAAAAATGCAAGTGTGCAAGAATATATACATGCAACGGCATTTGAAGCATTAATAGGATATTTATATTTAACAAAGCAAGAAAAAAGACTTACAGAAATATTAAAACTAGTAGTAAAAAATACATTAAACTAATTGACGAACCTGCTTAAAATATGGTATATTAATAAGGTAGTTAAAAATAAGGCCCCTTGGTCAAGCGGTTAAGACGCGGCCCTCTCAAGGCCGAATCATGGGTTCGATTCCCGTAGGGGTCACCAAAGTAACGCTATCCGAACCCGGGTAGCGCTTTTTGTATTTACATAAATTGTTTTTTATGTTATAATCAAAAATGTACACAAATTTATATACATGAAGGAATTGTAATATATTCTTTCTATGGATATGATCATATTGAAATATCCAGGATGGAAAAGACAGAAAATGGTGGTTATTATTCTGAATCTTTGATCAAAATTCCATTTAAGGATACTCTCGAACACACCACCTCTGGCAAAGCAAAGGCAGAGTTCTTACTTTCTAAAGCAAAAAAGTTTGCAAAAGAAGGCGAAAAAATTGCTATCTGCAGGTCCTTGGTCCCTAACTTAGAGGCTCTAGACATTTGTTGGGATAATCTTCAGAAAATGTTAGCAAAACAAAGAAAATAATTATTATTTCCGTATTTTAAAGGGCTATGTGTACTAGCCCTTTTTAATATTTCTATGAATAATATCACTAATTTGTTGATAAAATAATATATTATAAATAATTAAATATTTTTCTAAAAATTTAATCTAATAAGCATTGACGTACATAAAAGCGTATGTTATAATATAATATATACGGAGGTGTTAAAAATGACTAATACAAATATAACCAATTTTAGAAAAGATATTTATAAACTTTTAGAAAATGCAATAAGATACAATGAACCTATTAATATATCAACAAAAAATGGAAATGCAGTTGTTTTATCTGAAGAAGATTATAATAATTTAATTGAAACATTGTATATTTCTTCTATACCAAAATTAAAAGAAGAACTTATAAAAAGAAAAAACTCTTCTGATGATGACTTTGTAAAAGAAGACGAGGTGGATTGGTAATTGTATAAAATAGAATATCATAAAAAAGCACTAAAAGATATTGATAAATTAAAACAGAACAATCTAGTAAAAAAGGCTAAAGCTCTAATTGAAGTTATAAAAAATAATCCATTTCAAAATCCACCACCTTATGAAAAATTATTACGGTGATTTAAAAGATTTATATTCAAGAAGAATAAACATACAACATAGGCTTATTTACGAAGTATTAGAAAAAGAACAAACAGTAAGAATATTAAGTATGTGGTCACATTACGAATAATAAAAATATATTATCATTTCATTTTCTAAATAAATAGGTTTCGGATTTAGAAAGTTTCGGTTCACCAAATAAGTAAAAAGCTTAGAAAGCATTAGCTTTCTAAGCTTTTTACTTATAGGGTTACTTCCATTTCTTATCTATCACAGTTCCCTTATCTTTGGGATTGGGCTTTTTACTGCCCGTGGTAGAAACGGAAGTGTCCATTTTGGCATCACGCTCAATCTGAGCAATAGCCTCCATGGTACCCTGATTGGGTTTAAGAGGTAACACACTGCTGTTTAATCTACTCATATTGAAACCTCCAAAATAAAAAATATTCGTATTTACGAATGACATAATTATACCATTATAACCCATAAATGTAAACTAAAATGAAAAAAATTATGACGTAATTTGTTACTTGATAATACTTTTAGATAAAAAATAACGGGCTTTCCTTGAAACAGGAAGGCTCGCTAAATTTAAAAT
>CANQTQ010000015.1 GCA_947626765.1 uncultured Clostridia bacterium | reverse complement strand
GGCTTTTAATTTATATTATTCTATTTCATTAATATTACAAGAAAATACAAATATAACATTTTCTTGCAAAATTGTAAATTATCGTGCACTATTCTTTAAGTAATCTTTCAAATAATGGTATCAAAAAAACAATTCTAAATAATATAAATAAAATAAATATTTTTGTTTCTATATAAAAAATCTTTGACGAATCATTTTTATTTATATATATTTTTCTTTTTGTACCTGTTTTAGGAATAAAACAATTAGATGACCATTTAGTTGAATAAAAATTTTCTTTATTATCATAAAAATATTTTAACCTAATCTTATATGTTATTTGGTCATCACTATTTGATCTAGGTACTCTCTCATGTGAGCACACTTCAGCTTCTACAGCATTATATGTTTTTCTCTTAATAAGTAAATTTAAAACATCATATACTATCCATACAATAAGTAAAATACAAAATATAGTATAAAGTATTATAAAAAATGTTTCCATTTCTCTCCTCTCCATCCCTTTAATCTAAACAAAAAATTACTATTTGTTGTTTCTATGATATAGTTTTCTCCATCATATTTTATTGTTAAATCCTTTTATTTTTCAATAAATTTATTATATGCCTAAAATCTTTACCTCTAAAGAAAAATGTTTTAGCTTTTGTGAATGGAATATTATTTTTTCTTTTATAATCTAGTTTATCTATTACAGTTAGCATATCTGAAACTTGAAATAATCTCTTCTTTGTATGGTCAAAATCTATTCTTCTTTCTACTTTAGGATTACTAGCAAAAAGAGTATCCAATATTGTTGCTAATGTTTCTTGCCCATTATCATAATAAATAACAATTTTATCAAATGAATCTAAATATTCTTTATTATCATTTATAAACTGACCTATTTCTCTGGCTAAAGCAACATTTAATTGCGTTTTCTTATTTATGTATTTTTTATCTATTATAACAGTTCTTATTTTAACTTTTACTCTACTTGAAAAATAAAATATAGACCAAAATATGCTTTTTCTCTTTTCAAAATTGAAATGAGAATAATCGCCTCTTTTTGCAATAAGATATGCTAAATGTATCATACCATTATAATTAAGGCTTTTCAATTTCTCATTAAGGTACTTTAATTCAGTTTCTATTGAATCAGAACTTTCATGTAATGTAAATGATACAGCATATAAATCTGAACTTCCTTTTACAAAACCAAAGTCTCCACTTTCATCTATAAATATATTTAATCGTTTTATTATAATCACCTATGTTTCTTTATATTTTTTGAATTGATTTTTTTCTTTGGTTTGTCGATATATTTATACCATAAATTTTGATGTTTTACAACAATTATAATTAAAGAAAATGTAAGTTATTGTAAAAAGTATTATTATATTTTTTTCAATTTTTTATAAAGGGTTTGGGACTTTGTCCCATAGTCCGAATTTTGACTAGGGAGGAAAAATTCAGTGCTTGATAGAGTTCCAGTGGGAGTGCAAAAATTACTTAAAGCATAACTTTTCCTATAAAATAAAAAGCAATAAAAAAATTGACCTTTTACAGTCAATTAACCATTTTCGCCAAAGTGCGACGATTTTACTTGGGTGGAGCGGGTAGCGGGAATTGAACCCGCGCTATCAGGTCGGAAGCATGACATTCTACCACTAAATTATACCCGCAAATATTAATCTAAATAATATTATAAAATAAAATTGTAATAAATGCAAACCATTTTTAACAAACTTTTTCATATAAATAAAAGCTAACTCTATAAAGTAAAATATTACATACATATTGGTAATTAAATAACATTTAAGAGTAAACTCTAAATATTGATTTTCTACTAAGTTAGATATATACTATATTTGAACATAAAAGGAAAGGATGGAAAACTCTTATGGGACTTATCGTAAAAAATGTAGATAAAAGCTTTGCTGGAAAAAAAGTAGTAAATAGTATAAGCTTTGAAATGCAAAAGCCAGGAGTCTTTGGACTTTTAGGAACAAATGGAGCAGGAAAAACAACTACAATTAGAATGATTTTAGGAATTCTAAAAAAAGATAGCGGAGAAATTACTTGGAATGGAAAAGAAGTAAAAAGAAAACATGTTAATTTTGGTTATTTGCCAGAAGAAAGAGGAGTATATCCAAAAACAAAAATACACGACCAACTTATGTATTTTGCTATGCTTAAAGGAATGAATAAACAAAAAGCAGAAGAAAACTTGTTTTACTGGGCAAAAAAGTTGGAAGTAGAAGAATATTTACAGGTTACACCTGAAAAATTATCAAAAGGAAATCAACAAAAAATACAATTCATTACAGCAATTTTACATGACCCAGAGCTTTTAGTACTAGATGAGCCATTTAGCGGGTTAGACCCAGTTAATACAGAACTTCTTAAAAATGTAATTATAGATTTAGTTAAAAAAGGTACATATATAATAATGTCTAGTCATCAAATGCATTCTATAGAAGAATTTGCATCAGATGTTTTAATATTAAATAAAGGTCAAACTGTTTTAAAAGGAAATTTAAAAGAAATAAAAGAAAAATATCCAGCAAATAAACTTTCTTTAAGTACAAAGGAAGATGTAGATTCTATTATTAAAGATTCAGGACTTGAAATATATAACAGCAAAGACAATGATTACATTGTTAAAATTAATAATGAAGAAGACGGTTACAATTTATTTAATTTACTTGCTAAAAACAATGTTAAAGTAGAAAAATTTGAAATTATGAAGCCAAGCTTACACGATATTTTTATTGAAAAGGTGGGTGATAAATAATGAAAGATTTAATACTTGTAGCTACATTTACAATTAAAGAAATGTTAAAAAAGAAAACATTTTTAGTATCAAATTTAATTATTATATTAATGATTATTGTAGGATTTAATATTCCTAATATTTTAAATAGTTTTAATTCTAGCAAAAGCGAGGGTGAGGAAGTAGTAACAAGCAAAGAATTAATAGTAGATAGTAGTAATATATATGAAGGAACTTTGGAATCCTTAAATTCTATGAATTTAGGCTATAACTTTCAAATTGAAAACAAAGAAATAAGCTTTGATGAAATTAAAACAAAAATAGAAAATGGAGATATAGAAGATGCAATAATTATTTCAAAGGCGGAAAACGGCATAAAACTTGAATATATTGTTGAAGATATGACAATGATGAATGGGGTTCCAGAAGACTTACAAAATACATTTATGGGACTTTATAAAAATTTACAATTATCAAAATTAAATTTATCAGAAGAGCAACTTGCAAGTTTAGAGCCAAACTTTGAATTCGAATTAAAACAAACAGAAGAAGCGGAAGTAAAAGGAAATGTAATAGTTATGATGTTACTATCTTTGGTGCTATTTTATGCAATTTACTTTTGTGCTTATCAAGTATCTTCTTCTATTACTACAGAAAAAACATCAAAAATTATGGAAACACTTGTTACTTCAACTAAACCAAGAACTATTGTACTTGGAAAAACAATAGGTATAGGAATAGTTGGATTTATACAAATAATAGTTATTGTTGCTACTGCATTAATATGTGCTAAATATTGCTTACCAGAAGGAATGCTAGAAAGTGTATTAGATGTTTCTCAAATTACACCAATGCTTGGAATATTTACTATTATTTACTTTATTTTAGGATATTCTACTTTTGCACTTTTATATGCATTAACAGGCTCAACAGTAAGCAAGCCAGAAGATGTACAAACTGCTAATGGACCAGTTGCAGTTGTTGCAGTAATAGGATTTTACTTATCATATTTTACTATGCTTAATCCAAATAGCAGTTTAAATGAATTTGCATCAATATTTCCATTTTCAGCACCATTTTGTATGCCATTTAGAATTATGATGGGAATTGCAACTACATCTCAAATTGCAATATCTATAGCAATATTAATTGCTACTATCTTAATAATTGCAAATGTATCTATTAAAATTTATTCAAGTGCTATTTTAAATTATGGGAGTAGAGTAAGCTTAAAAGATATGATTAAAATGTACAAAAATAAAGATGATAGCAATATTTAAAATAAATAAATTGCAAAGAATTAAGAAAATATTAAACCCCATCTAAGTTTAGCTTAGGTGGGGCTTTTAGCTCCTATATAATTTTTAAATATTAATACTGAACTTAAAATGTAGAAGAATTATATAAAATTAAATATTCAAATTATTCAAACATAAAAGCTGAAAATTTTATTAATTTCCCTTAAATTTAAATCCTAATTTATTTTTTATAAATTTTTTAAATTCATTTTCATTACCAGTTATAAAACCAGATTTTTCTATTATAAAAGCATAATCTTTATTCAAATACAAATAAAAAAAGTTTTCATTTTCATAAGCTTTATATATTTTATAATATCTTAACTTAAAACTACCCATTTTATTTTTAACCTTAAAATATTTTTCATAAAATAAGTAATAATTAATTAAGTTCTTTTGAACCTTATCACTTTTAAACTCTTTTTTAGTTTTATAATATGGCTGTATAAATCTATAAGCTAAAAATCCAAAAAAGCATAAGAAAAGTACAATAGTAGATAAATAATATTTATATGCTATTTGAATTGAAATGCAAATAATAAATAAAACTGAAAAAAAGCCAGTATATAAAAAGTACTTCCAGTTATTTTTCTTTTGATGAAATTTAACTAGTTCAATATAATTATTACTAGATAAAGTAGTTTTATTTTTAAATAATAGGTCCAATTTATTAACTCCTTTATTTTTTTACATAATACATTCTTAAGTTTAGTATATGATACTTTTAAAAAAATGACAAGCAAAACTTCTTGTTATTTTTTATATGATATGTTAATATTTTAATGCAATTAAAAAATAAAAAGAAAAGGGAAATAAAATGAACAAAAAAAGTAGGATATTTAAAATTGTGTTATTAATTGTAGTAATTGCAATAATGTTAGGAATTACTATATACTTATTTCCTGTAATAAAAAATCTTGCTACAGAAGAAGGACAAAATGCTTTCAAAGAAAGAGTAAATAACTCTGGAATTATAGGCTTCTTAATGCTATTTGGACTTCAGTTTGCACAAATATTTTTATTTATTATTCCAGGAGAACCAATAGAAATATTAGCAGGTATTTGTTATGGTGGATTATGGGGAACAGTATTTATAATGGTGGCAGCAGCTATAATTTCAGCATTTATATATTTGTTAGTACATAAACTTGGAAGAAAATTTATATATGACTTTGTAGATAAAAATAAAATTGAAAAAATAGAAAAAAGCAAAATATTTAAAAATCCAAAAACAATTAGATTTATTATTTTTATTTTATTTTTTATACCAGGAACTCCAAAAGATTTGCTAACATATATTGCAGCATTACTTCCAATTAAACCGTTAGATTTTATTATAATTTCAACAATTGCTAGATTTCCTTCTGTAATATCTTCTACATTAGCAGGAGCAAATTTACTTTCTGGAAATTGGCACTTTAGCTTACTTATATATGGAATTACATTCTTATTAGTTGCCATTATAGTACTAGTTATGAGAAAATTTGATAAAAATAAACTAACAGATGAAGCTATGAAAATAATTAAATAAACATTGACAATTATAACTTACAAGAGTAAAATAAAATTCATTCTACTAGCAAATAAAAGGAGGTTTTAAAAAATGAAAGATGTAACAATGGAAAAAATAGTTGCTTTATGCAAAGGAAGGGGATTTATTTATCCTGGCTCAGAAATTTATGGCGGTTTAGCAAATACATGGGATTATGGACCACTAGGTTCAAGACTTAAAAACAATATTAAAGATACATGGAGAAAAAGATTTATTCAAGAAAGAAAAAATAGTTATGAGCTAGATGCAGATATTTTAATGCATCCAAGAGTTTGGGAAGCCTCTGGACATGTAGCAAGTTTTTCAGATCCGTTAGTAGATTGTAAAGAATGTAAAATGCGTCATAGAGCAGATAACTTAATTAATGATTTTGACCCAAACGCTGATGCAGATGCAATGACACAAGAAGAAATGATGAATTATATTAGAGAACATAAAGTTCCTTGTCCAAATTGTGGAAAGTCAGATTACACAGATATAAGACAATTCAATTTAATGTTTCAAACATATAGAGGTGTAACTACAGATAGTAAAAGCATTATTTATTTAAGACCAGAAAATGCACAAGGCGAGTATGTTAATTACTTAAATGTTCAAAGAACAACAAGGGCAAAACTACCATTTAGTATAGGTCAAATTGGTAAGGCTTTTAGAAATGAAATTACACCTGGTAATTTTACTTTTAGAACAATTGAGTTTGAACAAATGGAATTTCAAACATTTTGCAAAGAAGGCACAGATAGCGACCTTTACAAATACTTTAAAGAATATGGTAAAAAATATTTTATGGATTTAGGCTTACCAGAAGAAAAATTAAGATTTCACGATCATGAAAAATTAGCACATTATGCAAAAGAAGCTTGTGATATAGAGTATCTATTCCCATTTGGCTGGGGTGAGATTAATGGAACTCATAATAGAACAAACTTTGACTTATCAAGACATCAAGAATATTCTGGAAAGAGTATGGAATATTTAGATCCTGAAACAAATGAAAGATATATACCATATATTATAGAATCTACTTATGGCCTAGATAGAACTGTTTTAGCAGTACTTTCAGAAGCTTATGATGAAGAAGAATTAGCAGAGGGAGATACTAGAGTAGTTTTACACTTAAATCCAGTTTTAGCACCATACAAAGTAGCTGTTCTTCCACTTTCTAAAAAGTTAAGTGAAAAAGCAGAAGAAGTATATAGCAAGCTTTGCAAAAAGTTCATGTGTGATTATGACGAAGCTGGAAGTATTGGAAAAAGATATAGAAGAGAGGATGAAATTGGAACACCATATTGTGTTACAATTGACTTTGATACATTAGAAGATGAAACAGTAACTGTAAGAGATAGAGACACTATGGAGCAAATAAGAATTAAAATTGATGAACTTGAAAATTATATACAAGAAAAAATTGTATTTTAAAACAAAAAAGAAGCGCCCCGGAATACATAATTCGGGGTGCTGTGCGTTTAGAACTCTAGAAAAATCGCTTTGATCTTGGCCGCTTCATGCTGATTCTCCTTTAGAGATTTTTTTAGGGCGCCGCCGATTTTTTAGGCCGAAAATTCAGCCGATGGTGGCACTCGGTGGTGATACCCTTTTTACTTTTTAGGTAACACTACTGAAAACCGCTAGAGTACCGAAACGCTACTGGTCGTTTCAATTATTACGACCTCCTTTAAATTATTTGCTAGGTTATTACCAAGCATATATATATTATAAATCAATATTATGTAAATGTCAATCAACTTTATCAAAAAATGGTAAAGCTAGAAAACTTTTCTATTTTGCCTAATTTAATATTTGACATATAATTATATGCCATTAATAAAAGTTATGAATCTTAATCTTTACTATAAACCTATTGCATTTAAAATAATAAATAGTATATAATTTAAAAGTAAAAAAAATATGCTAAAAATGAACTTAAAAAATATAATATTATATAACTTAAGTTGAGAGGAGAAAAAATTGGAATCAGAAGAAAACAAAACAGAAGAAATAAAGCCTAAAAAAACTAATTCATTTATGAAAAATGTTGCTATTCTTATGTTTGCTCAAATAATGGTAAAGGTTTTAGGCTTAATATATAGACTTGTTATTACTAATGTAGAAGGTTTTGGCGACACAGGACTTGGATATTATTCAGCAGGATATCAAATATATTCACTTTTGCTTGCTGTATCATCATTAGGAATACCAGGAGTAGTTTCAAAATTAGTATCAGAAAGACTTGCTACAAATGACGAAAAAGGTGCACAAAGAATTTTTAAAATCTGTATGACATTTTTCGTAGGTGTTGGCACCATATTATCTATAATGCTATTTTTTGGAGCAGAATTTATAGCAACGGCAATATTTAATGTACCAGATACAAAATATGTTATGCAAGTATTAGCACCAGCCATTGCTTTTGTTGCAGCGTCTGCTGTATTTAGAGGATACTTTGCAGGTCAAGACGATATGAAACCAACTAGTTATTCTCAAATAATAGAGCAATTTTTAAATTGTGTGTTATCTATTACTTTTGTATATGCTTTAATAGGAAGAGAACCATATATAATGGCAGCAGGAGGAAATTTATCTACAACATGCGCTATTGTACTTACATTTTTCTATTTAATTGCTTATTATAAAAAGAAAAAAATTAAAGTAAATAAAGCACAAAAATCTCCAGAAGATAATAAAACAAAATGGCAATTATTAAAAGTTATTTTAACTTTCTCTATTCCTGTTACTTTAAGCTCAATAATATCTGTTGTAAGTCCTTTAATAGACAGCGCAACAGTAAGTAGATGTATTCAAGCAAGTTTTGCTAGTATATATCCAATAAAAGAAGAGTTAGAAGCATATGCTATGAGTATGGCTGGAATTCTATCAAAAGTAGACACATTAGTAGGACTTCCAATTGCAGTCAATGTTGCATTTTCATCAGCACTAATACCAGCAATTTCAGCTTCTATAGCCAAAAAAGATTATGAAACAGCTTCAAAAAGGATGACATTTTCAATATTTGCATCATTTTTAATAGTAATACCATGTGCTATTGGAATGATAACATTAGCACAGCCAATTTTAAACTTAATATATCCAGCTGCAAATAATGGAGCAAGTGTACTTATGATTTTCTGTATTCCAATGATATTTATTGCATTAAGTCAAACTACAAATGGTGGATTATATGGAATAGGCAAAAATCATGTGCCAGCTATTGGATTAGCAGTTGCTATTGCTTCTAAGTTTATATTAAATATTTTATTAATAAGCAATCCTAAAATTGGAATATATGGAGCAGGAATTAGCTCTATAGTAGCACAGGTTTGTGCATTTATTATTAGCTTTAGTGTACTTACAAAACATATAAAATTGCAATTTAAGTTTAAAAGAATGATACTTGCACCAATAGTTTCAGGACTTATAATGGGCGTATGTACATACTTTATAAATCAAGGTTTAAATATAATAGTGCCACATTCTATAAGTACAATTATTTCTATTATTTTAGGCGCTTGCATTTATGCAGTAGCAATATTATTAATGAAAGCATTAACAAAAGAAGATATTATGATGATTCCATTTGGAAGCAAAATATATTCAATCTTAGTTAAATTAAAAATTTATAAGGAAGAGGCTTAAAATCAGGAGGAATACAAATGCCAATATTAGATAAAAATGATAAAGTAGCAGTAGAAAAGTTAAAAAATTTTTTTGAAACTTCGGAATATGCAAGTTATTATCAAAGCTTTGAATGGGCAGAAATAAAAAGTGATAATTGGAAAAATGAATATGTATATATAGAAGAAAACGGAAAAATTATTGGCGCAATGCTTATACTAATTAGAACTATGGCAAAATTTTTTACTATTATGTATGCAGTAAGAGGTCCAGTAGCAGATATAAATGACACTATAATAATGCAAAAATTAGTAAAAGAAGCCGAGCCACTTGCTAAAAAATATAAAGCATTTGCTTTAAAAATGGATCCAGAAATACCATATAATGAAGAAACTATAAATAGCCTTGAAAACTGTGGTTTTAAAGTAAAAAGTGATTTTAAAGATATTTTAGAATTAATGCAAACAATTCGTAATATGGTTTTACATATTGAGGGCAAAACAGAAGAAGAAATAATGGCAGGTTATAGCCAAAAAACTAGGTACAATATAAGACTTGCAGAAAAAAAAGGAGTAACTGTTAGATATTCAAATTCTGAAGAAGATTTAAAGAAATTTTATGATTTAATGGTAATTACAGCCAAAAGAGATAAAATAGCTGTAAGAACTTATGAATATTATAAAAAAGTTATGGAAGTATTTAAAGATAAAGCTAGAATTTATATAGCAGAATATGAAGGAGAAGCCTTAGCAGCAGCTTTAACTCTTAATTATGGTAAAAAAGTTACATATTTTTATGGAGCAAGCTCAAATGAAAAGCGTAATTTAATGCCAACATATTTAATGCAACAAACTATGATAAAATGGGCAATAGAAACAAATTGCAAGTACTATGATTTTGGCGGAATTTTTAACACTACAATGGATAATGGACTATATAGATTCAAAGAAGGCTTTTGTAGGCAAGAAGGTCCTACAAAATTTATAGGAGAAATAGATAAGGTATATAAAGGTTTTTCTTATTATATTTTTAGCAAAGTTTTACCAAAAGTAAAAAAGATTATGCTAAATATAGACGAGCTTAGAAAAAAAGAAAAATAGAATTTATTGAAAAATCTCTTTACAATTTTGTAATTTATATATATAATATCTAAGCTAGGTTAAAACTAAGCCTAGCTTAAAATATGTTAATTACTTTTTAAGTAATATAAAAAATTTTAAAGGAGGTTCTTTATGAGTCACAAATATGTTTACTTATTTAAAGAAGGAAATGCTAACATGAGAGAATTGTTAGGTGGAAAAGGAGCTAACTTAGCAGAAATGACTAACTTAGGTTTACCAATTCCAAGAGGTTTCACTATTACAACAGAAGCTTGTACAAGATATTATGAAGATGGTGAAACAATTGCAAAAGAAATTGAAGATGAAATTTTCACAGCACTATCTACATTAGAGGAAATGACTGGCAAAAAATTTGGAGATAAAGAAAATCCATTATTAGTATCTGTACGTTCAGGAGCAAGAGCATCTATGCCAGGTATGATGGATACTATTTTAAACTTAGGTTTAAATCAAACAGTAGTAGAATCAATGGCAACAAAAAATGAAAGATTTGCTTATGATAGCTACAGAAGATTTATTCAAATGTTTAGTGATGTTGTTATGGAAATACCAAAACCACTATTTGAAAAAGCAATTGATGAAATGAAAGAAAAAAGAGGAGTTAAACAAGATACTGAATTAACAGCAGCAGATTTAAAAGAATTAGTAGCTACTTTTAAAGGAATTTATTTAAAAGAACATGGAAGCGAATTCCCATCAGATCCAATAGTTCAATTAAAGGAAGCTGTAAAAGCAGTATTCCGTTCATGGAACAATCCAAGAGCTATTACTTATAGAAGATTAAATGATATTCCTGGAAGTTGGGGAACAGCAGTTAATGTTCAAGAAATGGTTTTCGGAAATATGGGAGATGACTGTGGAACTGGTGTTGCATTTACTCGTAACCCAGCTACAGGTGAAAATAAATTATTTGGTGAATATTTAATGAATGCACAAGGTGAAGACGTTGTTGCAGGTATTAGAACACCACAACCAATTGCCACATTAGAGCAAACAAATAAACAAGCATATGAAGATTTTGTTAAATATGCAAATGAACTTGAAAAACATTATAAAGATATGCAAGATATGGAATTTACTATTGAAAGAGGAAAATTATTCTTCTTACAAACTAGAAATGGTAAAAGAACAGCAAACGCTGCATTAAAAATTGCAGTTGATTTAGTAAATGAAGGAATGATTACAGAAAAAGAAGCTGTATTAAGAGTTGAACCAAATCAATTAGATCAACTATTACATCCAAACTTCGATCAAGAAAAATTAAAAGCTGCTAAACCAGTAGCAAAAGGATTAGCTGCTTCACCAGGAGCTGCAACAGGTAAAGTTGTATTTACAGCAGATAGAGCAGTTGAAATGCATGAAGCAGGAGAAAAAGACCTAGTTTTAGTTAGACTAGAAACTTCTCCAGAAGATATAGATGGTATGAATGTATGCCATGGTGTATTAACAGTTAGAGGTGGTATGACATCACACGCAGCCGTTGTTGCAAGAGGTATGGGAACATGTTGTGTTGCAGGTTGTGGAGAATTAGTTGTTAATGAAGAAGAAAAAACATTTACAGATGCACAAGGTAGAGTATATCATGAAGGAGATTACATTTCTTTAGATGGTTCTACAGGTAATGTTTATGGAGAAAAAATTGATACTGTTGATGCAACTGTATCAGGAGATTTTGCTAAACTTATGGGTTGGGCAGATCAATATAGACAAATGGAAGTAAGAACAAATGCAGATACACCAAAAGATGCTAAAGTTGCATACAACTTTGGAGCACAAGGTATTGGATTATGCCGTACAGAGCATATGTTCTTTGCACCAGAAAGAATTGCAGCTATTCGTGAAATGATAGTTTCTAAAACAGCTGAACAAAGAGAAAAAGCATTAGAAAAAATTCTTCCAATGCAACAAGGAGATTTTGAAGGATTATTTAGAGAAATGAAAGGTTACCCAGTAACTATTCGTTTACTAGATCCACCACTACATGAATTCGTACCACATGCTGATGAAGATATTTCTGCTTTAGCAAAAGAAATGGGAATAACTTTTGAAGAATTAAAAAATGTAGTAGAAGGTTTACATGAATTTAACCCAATGATGGGCCACCGTGGATGCCGTTTAGACGTTACTTACCCTGAAATTGCTGTAATGCAAACAAGAGCTATTATTAGAGCAGCTATTAACGTAAATAAAGAAGGAATGCACATAGTTCCTGAAATTATGGTTCCATTAGTTGGAGAAGTTAAAGAATTAAAATATGTAAAAGATATTATTACAAAAACAGCAGATGAAGAAATTGCAAATGCTGGAGTAGAAATGAAATACAAAGTAGGAACAATGATTGAAATTCCTAGAGCAGCATTAACAGCAGATGAAATTGCTAAAGAAGCTGAATTCTTCTCATTTGGTACAAACGACTTAACACAAATGACATTTGGATTTAGCCGTGATGATGCTGGTAAATTCTTAGGTTCATACTATGAAAAGAAAATTTATGAATCAGACCCATTTGCTAAACTTGACCAAGTTGGTGTTGGAAAATTAGTTAAAATGGCAGTAGAAATGGGAAAAGCTACTCGCCCAGATATTAAACTTGGAATTTGTGGAGAGCATGGTGGAAACCCACCTACAGTTGAATTCTGTCATAATGTAGGATTAACTTATGTATCTTGCTCACCATACAGAGTTCCAATTGCAAGACTAGCAGCAGCACAAGCAGCTATTAAAAACCCTAGATAAGATTTAATTATATAAATATGCTAACTGTCCTAAAATTTTTTAGGGCAGTTTTGTATTAAATTGTTACTAATATTAGTTAACTAGCTCGAATAGTACTAGTTTTCTTCTTTTTCAAATGCCCGTTGCAGTAGTTATATTCAAAGAAGTAGAGTCAGAACGGAACCTCTCAAGACTGCGAAAAATAGTACTATTCGAGCTTTAATATAATTTTAACTATTAGCTAGTAACATGGAATTTATAAAAAAAACACAAAACTGTTGACAAATAAAGTAAAAATTAGTATAATTTTATAGTACGAATTTTACATAGGTAAATTTTAAATATATTTATAAATAGAAAATTAAGATAGTTAAAACATATATCTTTATAAACTAGCGTAAGTTAAGGGAGGGAATTACAAATGGCACAACCAAAAAGAAGATGGTCAAAAGCAAGAACACACTTAAAAAGATCAACATGGAAATTAGAAAATCAAAATTTAGTAGATTGTCCACATTGCCACGAAAAAGTTATGCAACATAGAGTTTGCCCAAATTGTGGATACTATGATGGAAAAGAAGTAGTAGCTCAAAAACAAGAAAATTAATAAATTTTTTTAGTTCCAGTAATATAAAGTTACTGGAGTTTTTTTATTTTATACTTTCTTCATAAATACTTATCTAGAGTAAATGCCTTTATTATATATTTTCCTTGACAAAATGTGTAATAAATTATAATATTTAAAGTAGTTATTTGTATTATATAATTATTATTTTTTAATTATATTTTTGCTTAAAGTACAATTAATATAAAAATATTAAACTAATAAATATACTAAAAAGGAAATATTATTATGGAAAATAGAATTGATAAAATTAATTATTATTTAAATATAGCAAAAGCAGTAGCAGATAGAAGCACATGCTTAAGAAAAAAGGCTGGATGTGTAATTGTAAATCATGATGAAATTGTATCAACAGGTTATAGTGGAGCACCAAGAGGAAGAGTAAATTGTATTGATTTAGGTTATTGTACTAAAAAGAAATTATTTCCAGATGTAAGACATGGTGGATATGATGCTTGCAGAAGTGTTCATGCAGAGCAAAATGCCATTATTAGTGCCAGTAGAAAAGATATGATTGGTGGAACCCTATATTTAGTATTATATAGACCAGAAACTGGAGAATATGATACAGGAGCTAATTCTTGCCAAATGTGTAGAAAGCTAATTATAAACGCAGGAATTGAAACAGTAATAGTAAGAGGAAAAACAGATAACGAATATATTAAAGTAGACGTACAAGATTGGATAAAAAATGATGACCTCTTACAAGGGAAAATAACATATTAATAAGCATTATACAAGAAAGCAAAATAAATATGCGAAAGAGTAAAGGAATTATACAAAAATGCAAAATATTATATGAAAAAGTAGAATAATTATACAAAAATGCAAAATATTATATAAAAAAGTAGAATAATTACATAAAAAATAAAACAATTATACAAAAATATAAAATAGTTATATGAAAAAATAAAATTTATTTTTATATAAGAAAAAGAGCTTTATATATAAAAGCTCTTTTTTTTGTTAAATAAAATGATAAAATTTTGTCGAAAAATAAAAAATGGAGGGATAAAAAATGAGTAATTTACAAGAAATGAGATACAAAGAAACAAGTCCAGAAAATACAGTAAAAAGAATAAAAGAAATTTTAAAAAAGAATAATATTGAGGTTGAAGAAAATTGGACTAAAAAAAGCAGTGTAGGCACATATTCATTAAGAGTATGTATAAAAGGAACTAACCTTGGTCAAAACGGAAAAGGAATGACAAAAGAATTTGCTTTAGCTAGTGGATATGCAGAGTTTTTAGAAAGATATCAAAATGGAATGTTAGTATTTAGAACTGAAAAACCAAGCTTGGAATTCCCATTTTTATATTCAGCAGATGAAAAAAAATTAAGTTTAGAAGAAATAGCAAATCAAAATGATAGCTTTATAAATCAAATATATGAAGAAAATAAAGAAGAGTGCAAAACTAAATTAGAACTTTTAGAAAAAATATTTGGAAACGAAAAACAAATTATTTCACTTCCACAATATAGTGTAAGAGATAAAAAAATAGTATATATTCCTCATGTACTTTCATGTCATTTGGTTGGTTCAAACGGAATGTGTGCAGGAAACAGCCCAGAAGAAGCCTTAATAGAAGGAATATCTGAAATATTAGAAAGATATGTATCTATGCAAATAATTTATCAAAAATTAGCCCTTCCTGAAATTCCAGATGAATTTATTAAAAAATTTCCAAAAGTAAAAGAAATGTATGAAAAACTTAAAAAATCAAAAGGATATATATGTAAGTTACTAGATTGCTCTATGGGAGGAAAATATCCAGTAGCAGGACTAATAATATTACAAAAAAATACAGGAAAATTTGGTTTTAAACTTGGTGCTCATCCAGACTATGGTATTGCAATGGAAAGATGCTTTACAGAAGCTGCTCAAGGAATGGACATTTATACTTATGCACAAGGCTGCACATATGACTTTAAAAATGAAGATTTAGATAGTGCAGAAAATATTAGAGAGTTTGTAGATAAAAATATAGCTACAATGCCATATCAGTTATTGTCATCAGAAAAGTCATATAAATTTATAGAAATAGAAGATGTTTCAAACTTAAATAATAATCAAATTCTAAATAAATTAATAAATCAAATTCTAAAAGATGGTCATGATGTTATAATAAGAGACGTATCAACACTAGGATTTCCAAGTTTTAGAGTTATTATACCTGGAATGACAGAAGTAACTAGAACAAAAATGGCAGGAAGATACCGTGAATTTGAAAACATAGAATACTTATTAAAAGATTTAAACAGAATTAATTTAAATAATTTACCTGAAGTTATAAAAATGTTAGAAACATTAATATATGATGCAGGATTTGAATCTTTATATTTTCTAATGAATGTAAAAGATATTAATCTTCTTCCTTGTGAAAAAATAAATAATAGTACAAAATATTTTTTAGCAATTTGTTATATTATGAATAAAGAGTATCAAAAAGCTGAAAAGATTTTAGAAGAAATTTTATTTATTGCAAGTAATTTAATACCAGAAGATATAACTACTATTTTAGTAAGAGCAGTATATTATTATGCAGCTGCAATGAGTAAGTTAAATAATCATGAAAAAACAATGGAATATATAAATTTATTATTTGATGAAGAAATAGCAGAAGCTATAAACTATAGCTTTGCAAAAAGAGAAAACATTTTAATAAATCATTACTTAGTAAAACCAGAAGACTATGTTGAAAACGATGATTCATATTATTTACCATTTATGAAAACACTTAAAAAAATGCAAAAAGAAAATATAATTGACCAATCAGTACTAAAAGACTTATTTAATTATAGCAATTTTGAAACTAAAGAAAAGTTAGCTATGAAATAACGCTAGTTATAAGTAATTGCTAGAATAGTACTATTCTAGCTTTAATATAATTTAACTAAGTAAAACAATCAAATAGCAAGTTTTGTCTTGCTATTTTTTTTGGCTTATAGTAAAATAAATACGAAAAGAAAAAAAAGAAAAAATGATGTTATAGCAAAAATATTAAAGTTTATAAAATGCTATTAACATAACAAAAATATTATATAAAAGGTTTATAGATATAGCCTAATTTAAAAATCTAAATATACAAATAAGGAGAAGGGCTTAAAAATATTCCCTTACAATAAAAAAATGGCAAAACCAACAGTTGCAATTATAGGAAGACCAAATGTAGGAAAATCTACATTTTTTAATTATATAGTGGGTAAAAGAATTTCTATTGTAGAAGATACACCAGGTGTTACAAGAGATAGAGTATATGCAGATTCTACTTGGAGAGGAAGAGACTTTACTTTAATAGATACAGGAGGAATTGAACCAGAAAGTAATGATACTATAACTGTTCAAATGAGAAATCAAGCCAATATAGCAATAGAACTTGCAGATGTAATTATATTTTTAACAGATATTAAACAAGGAGTAACTGCAGCAGATAAAGATATTGCTTTAATGCTTAAAAAATCTAAAAAGCCAGTTGTATTAGTTTGTAACAAATCAGACACTTATGGAAAAGTTCCAAATGAATTATATGAATTCTACAATTTAGGACTTGGAGAACCTTATGCAGTATCAGCAGTAAATGCCAAAGGCATAGGTGATGTACTAGATGCTATTTATGAAAATTTTCCACCTGAAACGGAGCAAAATGAAGATACATTAACTATTAAAGTTGCAATGATAGGAAAACCAAATGTAGGAAAATCATCACTTATAAATAAAATACTAGGCGAAAATAGAGTAATAGTAAGTGATATAGCAGGAACTACTAGAGACGCTATAGACTCAGAATTTGAAAATGAATTTGGAAAATATGTATTTATAGATACAGCAGGAATTAGAAGAAAAAGTAAAGTAGATGATAACTTAGAAAAATATAGTGTTGTAAGAAGTCTTTTAGCAATAGAAAGAGCAGATGTATGTGTTTTAATGTTAGATGCAAATGAAGGTGTAACAGCTCAAGATGCTAAAATAGCAGGAGAAGCACATGAATCAGGAAAAGGCATTATTATTGCAGTTAACAAATGGGACGAAGTAGAAAAAGATAATCAAACATTAGAAAATTATAAAAAAGAAGTGTATAACAAATTATCTTATTTATCTTATGCACCAATAATATTTATTTCTGCAAAAACAGGTCAAAGAGTAAATAAACTATTTGAAATGATAAATATGGTAGCAAACCAAAATGCTTTAAGAGCATCAACATCAGTATTAAATGATATTTTAAGTGAAGCAGTAACAATTGTTCAACCACCTACAGATAAAGGAAAAAGACTAAAAATTTATTATATGACACAAGCTGGAACAAAACCACCAACTTTTGTTGTATTTGTAAATGACAAAGATTTATTCCACTTTTCTTATGAACGTTATTTAGTAAATCAAATAAGAAAAGAATTCGGAGGGCTTACTGGTACACCAATTAGGATGATAGCAAGAGAAAAAAGGGACAGTCCCTAATTACCCTTTTGGGGCAAAAAGGGACAAGTCATAAAAAAGGAGAGTGATTTTAATGGCAACATATATTATAGTTGCAATTATTGCTTATTTATTAGGTAGCATTAGTTTTTCAGTTATTATTAGCAAAAAAGTAGCAGGATTCGATGTAAGAGAAAAGGGAAGCGGAAATGCAGGAACTACAAATGTACTAAGAGCAGTAGGAAAAGGAGCAGCAGCCATTACTTTAATTTGTGATATTTTAAAAGGTGTAGTTGCAGTTTTGGTTGCATTTTTAGCAGGAAAAATTGTTAAAGGTTTAGATAACGCACTTTTAATACAAGTTGCAGGTATATTTGTTATACTAGGACATACATTTCCAGTATTTTTTAAATTTAAAGGTGGAAAGGGAATAGCAACATCATTAGGTGTTCTTCTAATTACAAACTGGCAAATTGGACTAATTTGTTTAGTATTTGCATTAGTATTAATAGCTTTAACAAGGATGGTATCTGTAGGCTCAATTGCAGCTGCAGTTTTATTTCCTGTACTAGTAATATTTATTAATCAAAACTATTTAGTAAGTGCAAGTAATTGGAGCTACTTAATATATAGCATTATACTAGCAGTTCTTATAATATTTAATCATAGAGCAAATATAAAAAGACTTTTAGCAGGAGAAGAAAACAAAATTAGTTTTAAAAAAGTAAATTAAAAAATTTAACTTGGAAAGGAAACTTATGAAAAAAATTTGTATAATTGGAAGTGGCAGTTGGGGATGTGCACTAGCTATTCATGCTGCTAAATTAGGCCATGAAGTAAAAATATGGTCATTTACAGAAGAAGAAACAAAAGCAATAAACAATGAAAAAAGATGTATATTTTTACCAATGGCAAAAATGCCTAATAATGTATATTGCACTACAGACATAAAAGAAGCAGTAGAAGGTACAGATATAATTTTACATGTAACACCTTCAAAGTTTTTTAGAGAAACTGTAAGAAAATATAAAGAATATGTTACAAATCAACCAATTATTATCTGTTCTAAAGGACTAGAAACATCTACATTATCTTTATTAAGTGAAGTTTTAGAAGAAGAAATTCCAAATGCTAAAATTGGAGCTTTTTCAGGACCAAGTCACGCAGAAGAAGTATCTATTGGAATACCTACAGCAATTGTAATTGCTTCTAAAGACTATGATGTTCAAGAATTAATTCAAAATACATTTATGAATGAAAATATGAGAATTTACTCTACATCTGATATAAGAGGAGTAGAATTAGGTGGAGCATTAAAAAATATTATTGCATTTTGTGCAGGTGTTGCAGCAGAATTGAACTTAGGAGATAATAGCCTAGCAGCGTTAATTTGTAGAGGATTAACAGAAATTTCAAGATTAGGCGTTGCAATGGGTGGAGAACATGATACATTTTATGGATTATCTGGTTTAGGAGACTTAATTGTGACATGTTTAAGTGAGCATAGTAGAAATAGAAGAGCTGGAAGATGCATAGGAAGAGGTCTTTCACTAGAAGAAACTAGAAAAGAAATAGGAATGGTAATTGAAAGTATAGATAATATTGAAGTAGCATATAAATTATCAAAAAAATATAATATAGAAATGCCAATTGTAGAAACTGTATATGATGTTTTATATAATAATTTACCACCAAGAGATGCAGTTACTAAATTAATGACACGTGATAAAAAATGTGAGTAAAATTTTGGTATATTTTTCACTTTTTAGTCCATAATATTATAAAAATTTATAATATTTATTTCTTATGAAAGGATGGATTTAAAAATGGGAAATATAATTAATAATATAAGCAAAGGAGCACTAAATACCTATAAATATGCAGCAGAAAGTGCAGGGAAGATTGCTCGTGAAATAAAGCTAAAAGCACAAATGTCAAGTAATAAAGCTCAAATTAAGCAGCTATATGAAGATATTGGAAAAAATGTATACGAAAAATACTTATTAAAAGAAAATATAGATATTGATTCAGACTTTTCTAGTGATTGCTCAATGATAGATGTTCTAGCAGGTGAAATAGAAGAAATGCGTATGGAGATATTAAGCTTAAAAGAGTTAAAACAATGTCCAAAATGTAATTATGAAATTGAACTAGATTATCATTATTGTCCTAATTGTGGATGTGAGCAAGACTTAACAGAAGAAGATATGAAAAATGATGGCCCAGCAACAATAGAAACAACAGACAATATAGATAAAACTTTAAAAAGACAAGATAATTCAAATAATGAAATTAAAAAAGAAGCTAATGACGAAAATATGAAAGATGAAAAAGGAAAACATTTAAATTATAAAAATAATTTAAGAAAAGAAAATAGCATAGAAGAGGATAACTTAGAGCAGAGCGAAGAAAATGACATAAATAAAGATAATTTTGAAGATGATGAAGAAGATGATGAAGAAGATGATGAAATAGAAGAAGATGAAATAGAAAACGAAAATGATATAGATTATGAAGATACAGAAGATGATGAATAGCCTTACATTAAAGCTTAAATAGTACTAGTTTTCTTGTTTTTCAAATGCCCGTTGCAGGAGCAAATTCAAAGAAGTAGAGTCAGAACGGGACCTTTCAAAACTGCGAAAATAGTACTATTTAAGCTATTAGATATAAAATCATTAACTAGTAACGAATTACATCATCTTTTTAAAAAGAAAGGGAAAAAATGAAATTAGTAGTACAAAGAGTAAAAAAAGCAAATGTAGTAGTAAATAATGAAACAACAGGCGAAATTAATCAAGGCTATATGGTTCTTTTGGGAGTAGGACCTCAAGATACAAAAGAAACAGCAGACTTCTTAGTACAAAAATTAATAAAACTAAGAGTGTTTGAAGATGAAAATCAAAAAATGAATTTATCAATTCAAGATATAAATGGAGAACTTTTAATAGTATCTCAATTTACTCTATATGCAGATACAAATAGTGGAAATAGGCCAAGCTTTGTTAATGCTGCCAAGCCAGAATTAGCAAATGAGCTATATGAATATTTTGTAGCAGAATGCAAAAAACAAAATATTAAAAAAGTAGCTACAGGCAAATTTGGTGCAGATATGCAAGTAACTTTGCAAAATGATGGCCCTGTAACTATTATTCTAGAAAGATAAGTGCTAGGGGCTTTTGCATATTTACAAAGCAAAATACACATGTGGCGAAGTCACTTTTATTATAAAATAATTATTAATAAGGATAACGTTCATATAAATAGCGAATAACATCATCTGCATTATTATGAGTTACATTAATAAGCATATCTTTATCTAAACTAATCCACATATTAATTTTATAATCCTCTTGATTTTCAATTAATGCACTAATTATATCTGCTATTTCAACAGGATTTTCATATTCTTTTTGCCATAATAAATCATCTTCTATATTTGAAGATGATTTTTCTTCAAAATGTTCTAAAAATTTTCTGATTTCACCGAACTTTATTACTATATAATTTAACAATTGCGCTCATAATTATTAAACTCCTTTAACAATAGTATTTTTTAAATAAAAATATTTATACTTGAGAATAAAAGGTAATTTTTTGGCAACAATAAAATTATTAAAACTAGAAAGGAGAATATGATTAAGTACAATCATATAAAAAAATATGAAAAAAAATATTATTATTATAATTCCTACAATAATTCTTGTAATTTTAATAATAAGCTCTTTGTTTGTATATGCTGCAAATAATAATCAAAATAAAAGCCAAAGCTTAGAAGAAAAAGTATCACAAGAAATTAAATATTTAAACAGTTATTTAGTAGCAATATTAGGAAACTTTAATGGTCTTACAATTGAAAACAATGTATTTCAATTAAGCCCAGAAGAAACAGAATTAGAAAAAACGGAAAATAAGCCTTCTGATGTCAGTTCAGAAGAAGATCAAGGAGGAGAAGCAGGTAGCTCTAATTCAGGTGCCTCACAAAATGAAAATGATGAATCTAAAAGTCAATCTAATCAAAACAATAAAAATAACCAAAGTGGTGCATCAGATAAAACACAAGATGGCATACTAAATCATAATGGAAAATATGAAACAAAATGGACTAAAATAAAATCACAAATTGAAGAGTTATATGCAGTATGGAATACCGTTAGCTTGGACTTGCATGCATTAAATGTAGACGGAAATTCTATATTATCTTTTAGCAATATATTAAATAGTGCTACACAAAATATAAAAAAAGAAGACAAAGCAAAATCTATGGAAGAGTTAGGAAAGCTACATCAGCTACTTTTACAATATATGAATAGTTATGCACCAAATACAAAAGAAAAAGAATTTTTAGATGTAGAAATTCAAACAGTTTTAGCATATATAAATGCTACAAATGGTAAATGGGATGAGGCATCTAAAAATGGAAATTCAGCAGAGCAAAGTCTAGCAAATGTAATTAACTCAGTAGATACACAAAATAGCCAAAAGCAAACAACAATAAATCAATGCTATATATTAGTAAATGAATTAAAAAATGCAATTAATATTAAAGATAAAGATATATTTTATATACAGTATCAAAACTTAATAACTAAAATGGAAATATTATTTTAAAGTTATTAGTTAATGGTTTTATAACTAATTGCTCGAATAGTACTAGTTTTTTTGTTTTTCAAATTGCCCGTTGCAGTTGTAAGCTCAAAGAGGAAGGTTCAGAACTGGACCTCTCAAAACTGCAAAACTGCAAAAGCTAGTACTATTCGAGCTTTAATGTAATTATTATACACAATTCAATTAACATAATACCAATTTTCTTGATTTTTAGTATAAATTATAGTATAATTAGAAGGTAGTAAGTTGGATGGTCGCGTATAGCAAGGTCGAAAGGCAGCGTACGAGGAAAGTCCGGGCCCCATAGAGTAATGATGCTGGATAACGTCCAGTAAGGGAAACCTTAAGGAAAGTGCAACAGAAAATAACCGCCTAATTTTTTTAGGTAAGGGTGAAAAGGCAGGGTAAGAGCCTACCGCTAATATGGTAACATATTAGGTCAGTGTAAACCCCATCTGGAGCAACACCGAGCAAGGAAAGCTAAGGCTACTCGCCATTTTCCTAATTTGGTGGCATGATGCTTACAGTAATGTAAGTACTAGATAAATGACTATCCTAGACAGAACCCGGCTTATAGATTTACTACTAAAAATAAAATAATTTCTTAAACATAAAAAACACACAATTACTAAAGTGGTAAAATGAAAGTAGACATAAAAATCTACCTTCATTTTACCACTTCATAAGTTCAAATTACCTGTGTGTTTTTTATTTTGTATAATTATAAAAGACATTGCATATCAGTAGGTAAAGGAATTTCATAAATTTTTTTATCCTTTGTAATAGGGTGTATAAAACTAATATAATAGCTATGCAAAGCTTGTCTATTAATTAAAGTAGAAGATGTTCCATAAAGAGTATCTCCTAAAAGTGGGTGACCAATATATGAGAAATGTACACGAATTTGATGAGTACGACCAGTTTCCAAAGTACATTCTACAACATCATAGTTTTTTTCTTTATTGGAACTTAAAACTCTATAATGTGTAATTGCAGTTTCTCCATTTTCACTTACACATCTTTCAATAATACTGTTATCTTTTCTAGCAATAGGAGCTACAATAGTTCCTTCAGTTTTTTCTAAATTCCCATTAACAATTGCAATATATTTTTTTATAAATTCCTTTGATTTCATTTGCTTTACTAAACATTCTTGTATATACTCATTTTTTGCAAATATAACTAAGCCAGAAGTATCTTTATCTAGTCTATTAACTGGTCTTATTTTTTTATTAATATTCATTTTATCAAAATAAAACCTAACACCATTAGATAAACTATCTAAATAATGTTTAGCAGAAGGATGTACAGGAATTCCGGACTCCTTATTAACAATTAAATAACTATCATCCTCATAAATAATATTTAAAGGCATTTGTACAGGAACAATATTTTCGTTTTGCTCTTCATAATTTAAGTCAACTTTAATTATATCTCCTATATTAATAGAATGGTGCATATAAACTACTTCATTATTTAAAGTAATTTTTTTCATATTTTTTAATTTTAATAAAAGCCTATCAGACATAAGAAAATGTGCCTTCAAGACTTCTTTAATATTTGAATAAACATTATCTGTAACTTTATAATTTAGCTCCATATTTTCCTCTTAAAACTTTTTAAAAAATTTTTTGATAAATATTTAATAACTGAAAGCTTAAATATAATTATTTTCCTTTTCTAGATTCTAATATATAACTAGCTTCTAAATCTGCTTCATGTAAAGCAAGAGCTAATGGATATTTTTCATAAACAGTACTAATAGTATTATATAATTCTTTAGGCTCTGTAAATCCCATATGCCAACGGATAGCATACATTTCTTCTAGGCTTAAATCTATAAACTTTGTAATCATCATAACAGATTTTTCACCATGACCGTAAGGAATAGTATCATTTACAGTATAGTAAGGTTCTTTTACCCAAACACCATCTTCATTTTTCTTATTTCTATAATCAACAGTATAGTAATTTGCTTTGCAAAGATCATGAAGAAGTGTAACTAAAATAATAGTTTCATCAGTTACATGAACAATATCTAAGTATGGCTTATGAGATAATTTTTCTTTTAATAAGTTATAAACATTTAAACTATGCTCTAATAATCCACCTTCATAATTTCCATGAAATCTAGTACTTGCAGGAGCTTTGAAAAAGTCTGTTTTTTCAATATATGCAATTAATTTATCTATTCCATCTCTATTTACTTTATTTAATAATTCTAAAAATTGTTCCTTCATAAATATTTCCTCCTCTTAAAAAGTATATCATAAGTTAAAATAAAAGTATAGAAAAAATAAAGAAATCCTCTTTTTATAAGGATTTCTTTTTAGGATGGATTATTCAAAAAATTTTTTAAGGTCTGCCATAAACTGATCAACATATTTTGAAGCTTCAATAGTTAATCCGAATTTGGCATTGTTTGCTTGCTCAATGCAAAAATTGGCTTCATCAACCAAAGGCTTTATACATTGGCAACTGTTACTGTATGGTGCAAGAATATTTCTTATGGATGCAATGATTTTTGCTACCAAATAAGAATTGCACCGGTCTTTGGCACCACGAAGTTCTCTTAACAAATCGTATATGCCAGATGCTTGAATTTTGCGTTTGATGCAAACTTCATTGCTACTACAGTTGTCTATCATGCAATATCCCTCCTATAAAATTTTTATTACAACAAAAATTATTGCTGTAATTTTAAAAATTGTACAATTATTATATTCGCTGTACCAACGAAAGATAGGTGTATTATAACACAATATATGAAAAAATACAAATACGTCGTTGGTGCCGACGACGTAGATATTTACAACTTTTATTAAAAATTTGTTTTGTTCGCTTGTATTTTATCTAACAATATTATATAGTAATTATCATAGGAAATGAACATTGTAGTAGATATGTGTTGCCACTGCACTAGATAACTTTTGTTATCAGAAAGTGAGGTGGTGTTTATGAGTTTTATACTATTTTTAATAATAGCCTTAATGGCTTTTGCAACAATAAACGTAGCCTTATTGACTATTATATACATACAATATGTAAATTCAATAATAAATAAGGAATAAAATAACAACACATTCTGCTCTCTACCAAAATTGCGAATGTGTTGTTATAACTATATGTAGTGGTAACCGCATTCACTGCGGTTATTCATTTCCTATACTTATTATACTTGAGTTTTCAAAAAATGTCAAATATAATTCGAATTTTCTGCTTTTATTTGATCTTGAGTATTAACTTACAGGGGGCTCTTCGAGGCATTTTTTTAATATCTAACACCTACTGAAATGGAAATAAATTTTGCAAATGAAAAAAATCAACCATCTTACTGATTGATTTTTGTATCTATCTGCTCATAAAAGTTCGAACAGATACGTCATTGGTGCGAATAGTGGGACTTGAACCCACACGCTAAAAGCACACGCCCCTCAAACGTGCCTGTCTGCCAGTTCCAGCATATTCGCATTTACAAATTCTATTATAATAAATTAAAACAAAAAAAGCAACAGTCAATTAATGTAATAAATACTGAAATAATTGTCGGAATTTGTCATACGATTTTTCTTGATTATAAATTTAAGCTTTGATATAATTAAAAATACTAATTCTAAATTAATATAAATTTTATCAAAATATTTTTATCAAATAAGTTTTTATCTTTAATTATCAAAAAACAATTGACACATATTATAATACGTACTATAATATATAATGTAAGGAGCAATATAAATGAATCAATATTCTTCTAGAGAAATTATTAAAGCTCTTATTCAAGATGGATGGTATGAATGTAGAAAAGCAACTGGTAGCCATCACGCTTTTAAACATCAATTTAAAAAAGGAATTGTAATCGTACCACATCCAAAAAGAAATATTCCAATAGGAACAATAAAAGCAATAGCTAAACAAGCTCAAATAAAATTAAAATAATGGAGATTAATATTATGAAAAAAGATTATTATATTTATCCTGCAATTTTTAATTATGAAAATGATGGAATTTCTGTTTCTTTTCCTGATTTTCCAGGATGCAACACTTGTGGAGACAATGATGAAGAAGCTTTATATATGGCAAAAGATGCTTTAGGACTATATATAGCATGTAATGAAGAAAATAAAGAACTTCCAACTCCGACAAACTTAAATCAAATTCCACTTAAAGAAAATGAAAGAGCAATTTTAATAGAGGTAAATATGCCTTTATTTAGAGATGCAATACAAACTATTGCAGTAAAAAAAACACTTACAATTCCAAAATGGATAAATGATTTAGCTGAAAGAAACAAAGTTAATTTTTCAAGAGTATTACAAAGTGCTTTAAAAGAACAACTAGGAATTGAGAAAAGAAAATGATTTTCAATTGACCAATAAAACATTTTATAGTATTATAAAAGAAACTTAAGGAAAGAATATGTTTTTACATATTAAATGAGGAAATTAAAATGAAAATTTTAACAGTAGGAGATATTGTAGGAGAAAACGGTTTAGAAAAATTAAAACAAGTACTTCCAAAATTAAAAGAAGAAATGAAAATAGACTTTGTAGTAGTAAATGCAGAAAATGTATCTGGAGGAATGGGTGTAAGTTTAAAATCATGGAATGAATTAATAAAGCTTCCAATAGACTGCTTTACAATGGGAAATCATACTTGGGCTAAAAAAGATATTTTTACCTTTATAAATCATCCAAAACTAATAAGACCAGCAAATTATTCTAAAGGCGTTCAAGGAAAAGGATTTAACATATATGAATGTAATAATAAAAAAATAGCTGTTATTAATTTAATTGGAAGAACAGATATGGCTGTTCTTTCTGAAAATCCATTTACAGTGGTAAATGAAATAATATCTAACATTAATGCAAATATAATTATAGTAGACTTTCATGCAGAAGCAACAGCAGAAAAAATAGCTATGAAATATTTTTTAGATGGAAAGGTAAACATATTAGTAGGTACACACACACATGTACAAACTGCAGATGAAGAAATTACAGAACATGGAATGGGTTATATTACAGACTTAGGAATGACAGGTCCTAAAAAATCTGTTATAGGAATGGATGTAGAAGCTTCAATTAAAAGATTTCTAACCTCTCTACCAGAAAGATATAAATTAGCAGATGGAAATAGTATATTCAATGGTTGTATTTTTAGTTTAAATGATGAAAATTGTAAAATAGAGCAGATTGAAAGAATTTATATTAAATAATTGGCATATATTGTAAAAAATAAGCGATAAAAATTTCCACTTTTTTCCAAAAAATACTAGACAAATTTTAAAATATATATTATAACTATTATTGTTCGCGAAACAAAAAAATTTAAAATTATAGGAGGCAAAAATGGAAGTTTTAAAAATCTCATCAAAGTCAAATCCAAATTCAGTAGCAGGAGCAATTGCTGGTTTGGTAAAAGAATCAAGTAAAGCAGAAATGCAAGCAATTGGAGCAGGAGCATTAAATCAAGCAGTAAAAGCTATTGCAATAGCAAGAGGGTTCGTAGCACCAGCCGGTGTCGACTTAGTATGTATCCCAGCCTTTGCAGAAGTAGAGGTAGAGGGAGAAGACAGAACAGGAATTAAGTTAATTGTAGAAAGCAGAAAATAAACTGCTTTTAATATTATTTAATATATATAGGGGCACAAAAATAGGGGAATTACTATTTTTGTGCTTTCTTATTGTATAAATTTATGTATTAATAATTGAAAAAAGTAACAATATATTATATGATATTTAAAAAGCTTAAGCAAGAATTTAATTTTACAAAGAGGAATGATATTAATAATGAAAAATATAATACCTAAAATAATAATAACTATATTAGTACTTTTTATTATATTAGTAGCTATTTTCTTTACAATAAAACAAAACTCAAAAGAAAATCAGCAAGACTTAAATATTAAATATCAAACAGTAAATATGGTTACTAATATTAGATTTGGAATATCAGAATATGACTCTATTAACCCATATACAACTCAAAATAGAGAAATACTTTATATAGATAGCTTAATTTTTGAACCATTGCTAAACATTACTGAAGACTATAACCTAACAGGATGTTTAGCAAAAGAATGGTCAAAAGTTGAAAATAAAAGTTATGTAATAAAATTAAAAGAAAATATAAAGTGGTCTAACGGAGAAAACTTAACTGCAAATAATGTTAAAAATTCTATTGAAACAATAAAAAAGAATAAAAATTCTATTTATTATGAAAATGTAAAAGATATAAAAAGTGTAGAAGCTGTAGATGCTACTACAATTCGAATAGAATTAAATAGCGAAATTCCATTTTTTGAATATAACTTAATTTTTCCAATAGTTTTAAGCAATAAACAAGATACTATAGGAACTGGAAAATATAAAGTTAATAGTATTGAAGCAAAGAAAATAGAACTTATAAAAAATGAAAGCTGGCATGAAATAGAAAATGAAAATCCAAATATAAAAACAATTACTATTAACTTATATAAAACTATGGGAGAAGTGTATAATGCATTTAAATTAGGTAGTATTGACTTTTTGCACACTACAAATTCAAATATACAAGAATATATTGGAACAATGGGCTATGGAGAAAGCAAATACCAAAATAGAGAATATGACTATTTGGCTTTAAATTGCAAAGACACTATACTTAAATATGAAGAAGTAAGAAAAGCAATTAATTTAGCAATAGACCAAGAAAAAATAGTAAGCTCTATTTTAGAAAATAAAGCATATAGTAGCTATTTTCCAATACAACAAAGTAGTTATTTATTAAAAGATATAACTGTTTCTAATATATCAAATTCAGAAGATGCTAAAAAATTATTAGAAAATAATGGTTGGAGTTATGAATATGGAATTTGGCAAAAGGAAATAGAGGGAAGAACAAGAACAATAAACATTACTTTATCTGTTAATAAAAATGATGAAAAAAGAATAAAAGTAGCAGAAGAAATAAAAAAGCAATTAGAAAATATAGGAATAAAAATTTTGATAGAAAAAGTTTCAGATACTAAATATCAAAACTACTTAAAGAATCGTAATTATGAAATGCTATTAACAGGTGTATATACATCACTATCACCAGACTTAAATAGCTTTTTTGGAGAAAATAATTTAGCAAATTATAAAAATGAAGATATAATGTATATACTAAAAGAACTAAATAGTATTACAGATGAAAACCTCCAAAAAGAAAAATATGAAAAAATAATTGAAATATATAAAGCAGAAGTACCATATATAGGACTATATAGAAATCAAGACATAGTAGTATATAGTAACGACTTTAGAGGAGATGTTACACCTAATAATTACAGTTTATTTTATAACTTCTCTAAGTGGTACAGGGAATATGTTTACTAGCTAACTCGCTTAAATAGTACTATTTTTCTTATTTTTCAAATGCCCGTTGCAGAAGTAGATTCAATGAAGAAGGTTCAGAACGGGACCTTTCAAAACTGCGAAAAATAGTACTATTTAAGTTCTAATTTATATATAAAATAATTGAAATATTAAAAAATTTAAAAAAACTCTTGACAATATTTTTAAATAAGATATAATAAACACAAACATATGTTTATAAAAGATTTAAAATATTATCTAAAAAAGAAAATAGTATAAAAAATTTTATAAATAAACAAATAGGAGGAAAAATAATGAGTAATGAAAATTCAGAAAAAATGAAAGCATTAGAAGCAGCACTTGGACAAATTGAAAAACAATTCGGTAAAGGTTCTGTTATGAAATTAGGAGATTTTACAGCAATGAATGTAGAAGCAATTCCAACAGGAGCTTTAAGTTTAGATATTGCATTAGGAATAGGTGGTATTCCTAGGGGAAGAATTATAGAAGTATTTGGTCCAGAATCTTCTGGAAAAACTACAATAGCACTTCACATGATAGCAGAAGCTCAAAAGTCAGGTGGAGAAGCAGCATTTATAGATGCAGAACATGCACTAGATCCAGTATATGCAAAACATTTAGGTGTAGATATAGATAATTTAATTGTATCTCAACCAGATACAGGAGAACAAGCATTAGAAATAGCAGAAGCTTTAGTTAGAAGCGGAGCTTTAGATATAATAGTTGTAGACTCAGTAGCAGCCTTAACTCCAAAAGCAGAAATAGATGGAGACATGGGAGATAGCCATGTTGGTTTACAAGCAAGATTAATGTCTCAAGCATTAAGAAAATTAGCAGGTGTAATTAATAAATCAAAATGTGTTATAGTATTTATTAACCAATTAAGAGAAAAAGTTGGTGTTATGTTTGGAAACCCAGAAACAACTCCAGGAGGTAGAGCATTAAAATTTTATGCTTCTGTTAGACTAGACATTAGAAGAGTTGAAAGCATAAAACAAGATGGAGAAGTTATAGGAAACCGTACAAGAGTAAAAGTAGTTAAAAATAAAGTAGCACCACCATTTAGAGAAGCAGAATTTGACATTATATATGGTAAAGGTGTATCAAAAGAAGGCAACATATTAGACATAGCAGTTAACCTAGACATTATAGAAAAAAGTGGTTCTTGGTTTAGCTATAATGGCGAAAGAATTGGGCAAGGTAGAGAAAATGCAAAAGACTACTTAGTACAAAATCCTAAAGTAGCAGAAGAAGTAGAAAAGAAAATTAGAGAAAACTATGCTGCAGCATTTGAAAAAAGTTTAGGAGAAGAAGAGCCTGATTCAGAGCAAGAAGTAGAACCAGAAGAAGATGAATAGAACATTCTATAATAAAAAATAAATAGCACTAAAACTAAGGAGAATAAAATTAATATATGAAAAGTTTTGAAGACTTCTTACAAAACCATCCTAATATAAAATATAGCAATGAAAACTTAAATAATAATATAAAAACAAAACAAGCTAATATCAAAGAAGAACATGCAAACATAGAAGAATTTGATAAAGCTAAAACTAAAGTTTTAAAATATGTTTTACATAAAAAAAGAACAGAGCAAGAAATAAAAAAGAAATTTTGCCAAGAAATAGATGAAAATCTATTAGAAGACATTATACAAAACTTAAAAGAAAATGGATACATAAATGATGTAAGCTATATTAAAAGAGCAGTAAATGAATTTATGGCAATAAGAACTTTGTCAATAAAAGAAATATATCTTAAACTATATGAAAAAGGTATTAACATTAATATAATAGAAGAATACTTTGAACAAAATCAAGAGATTTTAGAACAATATGAATTATCTTGCGTTAAAAAAATAATATTAAAAAAAAGTATGCAAATGGAAAAAGAAGAAATAGAAAACTTTTTATATAAAAAAGGCTATAAAACGGAAAACATAAAAAAAGCATTTGAAGAAATAGAAAATTAGCTATATAATTAGCTGTATAATATTTAAAGTACAAATCAATTATAAAAGTAAACAAACGATTATAAAAGTAAAACAAACGGGGGAAGTAAATAACAATGCAAAACATACTAACATTAGAAACTAGCAAATATAAAGTAAAAATAAATAACTTTGAAGGACCATTAGACTTGTTATGTCATTTAATAGACAAAAATAAAATGGACATTTGCGATATTAAAATTAGTGAAATTACAGATCAATATATTAGCTATTTAAATGAAATGGAAGAACTAAACTTAGAAATTGCTAGTGAGTTTTTAGTAATGGCATCAACACTTCTTTATTTAAAATCAAAAACATTACTTCCAAATGTAGTAGAAGATGAAAAAGAACTTACAGAAGAAGAACTATTAAGAAGAATTATAGAATACAAAAAATATAAAGAAATAACGCAAAAGTTAAAAGAATCTATGTTAAAAAATGAAAAAAGAATATTTAAAAACCCAGAAATAATAGAACTTCCAAAACAACAATTGGAGCAGAACTACAATAAAGAACAAATATCACAAACATATAAAGAATTAATAGAAAAAAATTCACAAAAAATAAATCAAAATGCAAAAAATATTGAAAAAATAGCAATTACAGATACATATACTGTGGAAAGCAAAGTAAAAGTAATGTTTAAGGAACTAATACGTAAAAAGAAATTTATTTTTAATAAGCTTTTTTCACTTAAAAAATGTAATAATCAAGAAGTAGTTACAGCATTTTCAGGTCTTTTAGAATTATCTAGAAGAAATAAAGTTATAACAGATCAACAAGAATTGTTTGGAGATATTACAGTAGAAAAAGCAAAAAGAGCATAATATTATACAAAAAAACTAAAAAAATTTAAAGCTAAATATAAAGTTAAATAAATATAAAACTTTAGATATAAAATTTAAAATATAAAGCTTTAAATATAAAACTTAAAAAATAATATAAACTGTTTAAAAATCCTAAAAATGGAAAAACTAATATCAAATAACTTTCAAATATTAAAGGAGGTTATATGATATTAGTTTTTATTTTATTTGGAATTATTGTTTTCTTAGTATTTATATTATTCTTAATATTAATTTCTACATTAAAAATAGAAATAAAAAATTTAAACTTAAGTAATATGGAAGAAGATAAAAAAGCAAATTATATTATAAAAATTTCACTTAATTTATTTAATAATATAAAATGGCTATGGATTTCTTTAAACAGTAAAAAAATAAATAAGTTAATTTCTAAAATACCAAAAATAGACATTAAAAAAATAGAAAGCGACTTTAAAGTAAAAGATATAAAAGTTTTAAAAAAATTGCATACTAAAATTTCCACATTTAAATTAAATGCAATACTTGGATTAGAAAGTCCAATAACAACAGCATTCTTAATAGCATTTTTATCATCTAGCATAAGCATAATTCTTCCGCATTTAATGAAAAAATGGAACAAAGAAAACTACGAATACAGTATTTTACCAATATATAATAACCAAAATTTATACAAAATTAAATTAAATTGTATAATTGAACTAAAAATTGTACATATTATAAATGTAATATATATTTTTATAAAGAAAGGAAAAAGTGATAAAAATGAACGAACAGCATCCAATAGAAAACCTTATGCTTACAGCCATGAATAGTATTGAAGACATGGTAGATGTAAACACAATTATAGGAGAACCTATTGAAACAAGCAACAACATTGTTATTATACCAATTTCAAAAGTTGGATTTGGGTTTGCAGCAGGTGGAAGTGAATTCAAAGGAGAAACAATAGACGAATATAGTAGAAAGGATAAAGAAGAAGAAATTCAGTATCGTTTACCATTTGGAGGAGGAAGTGGAGCAGGAGTATCAATTTCTCCAGTTGCATTCTTAGTAGTACAGCAAAATAATGTAAAACTACTTCCAGTAGAACATCCATCATGTATTGATAAACTATTAGACTATGTTCCAGACTTAATAGAAAAAATGAATAGCTATTTGAATAAAACAATGCAAAATAAAAAGGAAGAAAAGAAAGAAGAACTAAAAAGCAAAGAAAAAGCAAGAAAAGAATTTAAAGAAACTTTAGAAAATGTTGCAGAAAATGCTACTAACAACATAATTGCTAAAACAAAACCTAAAAGAAATAAAATTCCAAGAGAAACAGAATATGATTATGAATATGATGAAGTAGAAGACGAGGATGAAGATAATACAGACTATGATGAATAATAATTAACTGTGAATTGTAACATAAATTGTAACTTAGAATTATATGAATAAAAAATAGAAATATCAAGGAAAACAGAAGAAAAGAAGAATAAAAAAACAAAAAAACAAAAAACAAAAAACAAAAAATATATTGCAAAAAGTAAAAAGATATGGTATTCTAAGTGTGTAAAAATGAAAAAGCACATAAGAAAAGAGGTAAAACACATATGAAAGTAATAAAAACAGCTGAAAGCCTTGCGGCTGTACACACACACACACACACACACACACACAAGACTTTTACAGAATTGGTGGACAGTATGAAGAGAGCTATAGTTTAGAAAATAGTAATATAGCTATAGCTAGTAGCTTAGTAAACAGTAGCTTAATAAACAAAAATAATTCAGTAACAAATAATATAATAAGTAAATATAAAA
>CANQTQ010000014.1 GCA_947626765.1 uncultured Clostridia bacterium | reverse complement strand
CTTTGAAACAGGCATAAAATAGCCCAAAAAGGCTGGTAATTTTTCTAGAAATAATATATAATATCATAAAATAAATATTTCTCCCACCCATAGGCATACTTGAAAGACCAACTATAAAAAGTCAAGTCTTTTATGAAAAAAATTTTTAAAATTAAAAAATAATATTTTAGGCATGATAAAAAGACTTTAATGAAAACATTAAAGTTATGTAAACTTATGGTAGTACATTGAAAATTAGAAATTATATGTATTATGAAGATTTAGGTGGCCTATAATCTCTATTTTCTTTTAAGACATGGAATATTATTCCAAGTAGTTTTCGCTCAATACCAGTTAAAGCAACATAATGATGCTTTCCCTCTGCACGCTTTTTTATATAATAATCGTGCATAACAGGGTCACTAGTAGAAGCAACCATAGCAGCTGTATAAAGAGCATGTCTTAAATATGGAGAACCTCTTTTGGAAGTTTTCTCATTAGAAGATTTTTTATTGCCAGATTGATTTTCAGAGGGGTCAATACCAGCAAAAGCTGTTAATTTACTTGGTGAACTAAAATTATTAATGTCACCAATTTCAGCTAAAATAATTGGTGCAGTTACTTCACCAATTCCAGGGATGCTTTGTAAATGGTTATCAAGTTTAGAATAAATATCTTTAATTTTAACTTCCAATTCGTTAACTTGATTTTCAAGAAAGATAATTTGATTAACAAGCTGTTTGATTTCAAAAGAACAAGCATTACCAGTAAATTTTATACCAAAAGAATTTTTAGCTAAATTTTTGACTTCACGAACTTTATTAGTAGAATGATACCCACGAGAAGCCTTTTTCAACAAGTTAGCTAATTTTCTAGTATTAAAATTAATAACCTCATTAGGAGTTGGACAGTTAAGTAAAATTTGTTTAGAGGCTTCACCAAAAATGTCAGAGAACAAATCTGAATATTCTGGGAAAACCTTATCTAAAATACCCGTAACTTGAGTTTTTGCTTTAGAAATATTATCAACAAGATTTCTCCTATATCTGGTTAAATTTTTTAAAGCAAGTAAGTCATCATTAGGTAAAGAAGTTTGCTCAGTACCATTAAAACTTAAGAAATTAGCGATTAAAACAGAATCAATAACATCATTTTTCTGCTTACGATTAGTATAAGCTCCTCTGAAAGATTTTATTTGATAAGGATTAAAAACGGAAACGTTAAAACCTTTATCAGTTAGTGCAGAAAATAAAGAAAGCCAATAAGTACCAGTAGCTTCCATAGCACAATAAACTTGAGAAGAATCATAATTGCTAATACAATCAAGCAGTTTTTGTAACCCTTCACTAGAATTAGTAAACTTAATAGCTTTAATTAAAATAGATCCATCATCTGCAATTAAAGAAGCTACATGATTAACTTTTGCAACATCAATACCTAAATAAAACATAATATAAACACCCTTTCTAATTTATGTTAGAGGCAACCCTCAATGTCTTTACAAGAATATAACCTAGCGACAAATAAAAGTCATTATTATAAAAAAATAATACTTATCCAACTTATTAATATCCGAATGTAAAGTAGAGGCTTTAGTCTTCACAAAGAGCCTAACGCTCAAGGAGGTGGCTAAAACCACTCTAACAATTACAATAATTATACCATAAATTGGTCTAATATTATATTATGAGTTCTTGAATAACTCATAGAAAAATAAAATAATGTCAAGTTATTTTTGACTTAACATTATTATACTAGGAGGTGAAATAAGTAATGGCTGGGAGTATAGAAAAAAGAGGAAAAAATAGTTATAGGCTAATCTGTACAAATGGATATGACCTAGAAGGAAACATTATCAGACACACTAAAACAGTTCATGGAACTAAAAAAGATGCCGAAGTGGAACTTGCTAAATTTGTTACAGATGTTCAAAATGGTTTAGTTATTAATGGTAAATCTCTTAAATTTTCTGAATTTACAGAAATATGGAAAAGAGATTATGGCTCAAAAGAACTTGCACCATCAACTTATAAAAGATATTGTAGAATGTTAGAAACAAGACTTCTTCCTTATTTTGGACATTTCTATATTAATAAAATCAGACCAATTGATATTATGCAATTCTATGATTTACTTGAAAGAGATACTCAATTAGTAAGAAAGAAAAATAACAATGGCAAGAAAACTTTAAAGCCTTTATCAGGTAAAACAATTTTAGAACATCACAGACTATTAAGAGCAATGCTTCATAGGGCAGTTTATTGGCAAATGATTGTTACAAATCCTGCAGAACGCGTTCAACCACCTAAAGCTAAAAAGCCTAAAAGAAGATCTTATGATGATGAACAAACTAAAATATTGCTAGAGAATCTCGAACAACTTTCTGTTGAAGATACAAAATACAAAGTAGCAATTATTCTTACACTATTTACTGGTGTTCGTTTAGGCGAGTTAATGGGATTAGAGTGGCAAGATGTTGATTTTAAAAACGGAATAATTTGTATTAATCGCTCTAGTCAGTATCTATCAGATATGGGAATCTTTACAAAAGTACCAAAAACAGAAAGCTCTATTAGAGAGATTGCAATACCCGAATTTATCATTTCTTTACTTGAGGAATATAAATTATGGTATGAAGAACAAAAATCCTTCTACGGCGAATTATGGACTAATTCTAATAGGTTATTTGTTCAAGCTGATGGCAAACCAATGCATCCATCTACAATTAGTAAATGGTTTGTAAAATATGTAAGTACAATAGGATTACCTGTAATTAATTTTCACGGATTAAGACATACAAATGCAAGTTTACTAGTAGCACAAAATATTGATATTGCAATAATTTCTGCAAGACTAGGTCATGCACAAGTAAGTACAACACTTAACTTTTATGTGCATCCACTACTTTCTCATAATAGAAAAGCTGGTTATGCACTAGAAAACTTACTATTACCAACAAGGTCTTAATTCTAACTTTTTTCTAATTTTCACAAATGGCAAAAAGCCGTTACAAATTTTCACGATATAAAATAAAAGGCAACTAAATATTTTTAGATTTCCCATTGCCTTTTATAATTTTTTAAAATATTAATTAGTGAATTTTTATGATTTTTTATTAGAGTTTCAGTAGTTTGATGTGTTTACTTTTCCCAACTTTTTCCCAAATAGACATAATAGTGCTTAATTTTAGTATTATTGTAAACTATTTGAAAACATTAAAAAATCACTTAAACCGTTATAGTTCTAGTGATTAAAGTTTGGTTGCGGGGGTAAGACTCGAACTTACGACCTTCGGGTTATGAGCCCGACGAGCTGCCAACTGCTCCACCCCGCGATATGTTTAAATTCTTACTACCTTTCTAGTATACCTGTTTTTACTTTTATTGTCAAGACACTTTTGTCAAAAACCTATAAAAAACCCATAAAAAACTATAAAGTCTATAAAAATTTCCCATATTAAATCTATGTTAACTTTCATTATATTTATTATATGCTTTTATTTTGAATTTAGTTAGTAACAGAATCATTTATTTTATTGCACAACAATAAAATCTAATAGCTTAAAGACTTATATATTACATTAGATTTCAATTTTATATCTAAACTTAAAAAGCAATTTAATATATGTATATTAAACTACTTTTACATTGAGAAAAGTTCATTACACAGTTACCAATTCTTTTATTTTATCAAATTTAGCTTCTCCTATTCCTTTTATATTTTTTAAGTCCTCTATTTTTTGAAAGTTTCCATTTTGTTCTCTATATTCTATAATTCTATTTGCCATTGCTTCTCCTATTCCTGGTAATGTTTCTAATTCACTTTGTGTTGCCTTATTTATATTCACTTTTTTATTCTTACCTCCTGTTTCTGAAGTATTTTCTTGTATGATAACATTATTTCCACTTTCACTTGTGATATACACTTTTGATTCATTTTTTTGTTTGTCTTTTTTATTTGGTATATAAATTTTCTGTCCGTCCTGAAGCTGATATGCTAAATTAACTTCATCAATATCAGCTTCACTTGTTGTTCCTCCTGCTGCTTTAATTGCATCTGCAATTCTTGCTCCTTTATTTAAAGTTATTATTCCTGTTTTCTTAACTTCTCCTGTTATGTGTACTACTATTTTATCTTCTTGTAAATTAATATTTTCTTCATTTAAATTAGTGCCTATTTGTTCACTATTTTCAATAATTGCATTATTTTGATTAGTATTTTCTAAATTTTTTATGTCTTCTTCACTTAATAGACTATTTAAGTCAATAGTGCTTTCATTTTCCTTATTTGAAATAATAAATCCTACAGTTCCAATAATAGTTATTAATATCATTCCTATAGCAATTAATATTATTTTTTGTTTTTTATTTAAATTATTCATATTTTTCCTCCAATTTTATAATTTTTAATTATTTGAGTTCTAAATTGTGAATTTTTTCATAAGTTTATATGTATTACTTGAAATTATTTTATATTTAATATATAGTTATAGTTAGTTTTAATAGGAGATATACTATGAAAAAAGCAAAATATTTTATATTATTATTTATCATTACTTTGCTTTGTCAACTTTTTGCATCTTGTTCTTACGCTACTGAGTCTTCTAGTGTTTCTAACACACAACAAAATGGAAGTTCTAATACAAGTACCAATACTTCAATTACTACTTATTCTCCTGCTTGTATTTTAATGGAAGCTAATTCTGGCAAGGTTTTATATGAAAAAAATTCTAATCAAATTAAATATCCAGCTAGTACTACTAAAATCATGACTGCTATTTTAACTATAGAAAATTGTGAATTAACAGATGTTGCAACTGTAAGTCATAATGCTATTTTTTCTGTTCCTTCTAGTTATGTTACAGCTAACTTAAAAGAAGGTGAAGAACTTACTATTGAACAGCTTTTAAATGTTCTTTTAATTCCATCTGCTAATGATGCTGCTTTTGTTTTGGCAGAACATATTGGTGGTAGTGTAGAAAATTTTGCAAATATGATGAATGAAAAGGCAAAAGAAATTGGTTGTTTAAATACTCATTTTGTAAATCCTAATGGTATTCATAATAAAAATCATACTACTACTGCTTATGATTTAGCTCTTATGGGAAGATATGCTATGCAGTATAGTAAAATTAGAGAGATTGTTAAAAAAACAAAATATACTTTGCCTACAACAAATAAATATGACAAGGCTGATCGTACTTTTACTACTAGTAATGAATTAATTGAGGTAAAAACTTCTAATGCCAAAGATAATTATTATTACGAAAATGCAATTGGAATTAAAACAGGTTATACTAGTGAGGCTGGTTCTTGCATTATAGCTGGTGCTAAAAAAGATAATTTAGAAGTTATTGTGGTTGTTTTAGGTGGGCAATCTACTAAAGAAGGCTTAAGTCAAAGATATTTAGATTGCATTAATTTATTTGATTATGCTTTTAAAAACTATAAAGTAGAAACAGTACATGAAAAAAATAGTGTATTACAACAAATTTCAATTTCTGGTGCAACAAAAGATACTAAAAATTTAAATGTAATAGTAAAAGATGAAATTTCTATTTTCATGGAAAGTAATTCACAAGAAAGTTATGAACCTGAAATTGTATTTAATGATAAGCTAAAGGCTCCAATTGCTGCAAATAGTGTAATTGGTAAAATTACATATCATGTTGGAGATGATACATATTCTTCTGACTTACTTGCAGAAACAAGTGTTATTGCATCTGGTTTTTGGTCTATTTTAATTAGAATTGTTTTGATTTTAGTTACTCTATATATTATTAGTTTATTATTAAAGCAGCCAAAGTCTAAAAAGAGAAAAAAGAAAAAATCTAAAAAGAAAAGTCATGCAAAAACAGGCAAGGGTTCAGGAAATTTCAGATATACTTCTTTAAGTAATTTTAAAGAGTAAATTTCTACGAATGCAAATAAATCAAAACAAAAAATGGGAGTACTAATTTAAAAGTTCCCCCATTTTTTTATTATAATTCTATGCCATACCTAAAACTATTGTAAAGTCTACATCTGTTTCTTCCCCTAAATATATATATGTTGTATCTGCTAAAATTTTAAGTTCTTCTTTAATATTTTCGTGTTCTGTATTTTTTCTGTCTACAATAACTGTATTTTCAGTATCTGTAGCTTCTCCTGTTTTTGCTACTACATATCCTGCATTTTCTAATCTTCTTTTTACTATTTGTAATTTTGTATTACTGTTACTTCCATTTAATAATTCTATTTTTATTTTTGATTTATCAATTCCTGAAGTATCAATTTGGCTTGTGTCAACATTATCTTCTATTTTTGGGTTTATGAAAAATTCATCAACAATTTTTGCTGTTTCTTCTTCATCTGCTGAGAAAATCCATACACCATTTGGCGTTCTTTCTGATTCTCCTGGTAAATGCTGTGTTTGTAAGCTATCTACATTAAATTCTACAATATAAGGTATATAGTCCTTTAATATATTAAAGTCTAAATTTGTTTTAATATATTTTTTAGCTATGTCCATAAATGTACTAATTTTTGTTATATTTTCTACTTTTAAAGTTTGTTTTGCTAGTGCAGTTAGGAATGCTCTTTGTGTTTTCATTCTTCCAAAGTCTTGGTCTCCATATGAATATGGATATGTTGTACCATCATTGTTATGTCTAAATCTAACTACTTGTTCTGCCTTATCTCCATCTAATAATTGTTCACCTGCTTTTAGATGTATGTGTAAGTTTTGACGATTATCATCATAATCCATGTCCATTGGAACATTAAATTTAACTCTACCAATTGCATCTATAACTTCTTTAAAGGCTACTGTGTCTACTGCTAAATAATATTTTATATTAAGCCCTGTTAGATTATTTACTTTTTTTAAAAGATTATCTACACCCGTTGAATAAACAGAATTTATTTTGTCTACTGCACGTGCTCTATTTTTATTATCTCCAATAAATGTATCTCTTGGTATTGATAAAAGAGAAGCTTGCTGCGCTTGTGGGTCATATTCTGCAATCATTATGGTATCTGTTAATCCTTCGCTTTCTCCTAAAAGTAGACAATACATTTTTTCTAAATTCTTTACTGTATCTGGAGTATGTCCAACTATTGTTGCTAAAAAGCCTTTCTTTCCTCCACCATTTTGATAAACTCTATATGCAAAAACTGCTCCTGATACTAATATAAGAAGTAATAATACTAATAATATTTTTTTAAATATTCCAGATTTTCTTTTGTTTGATTTTTTGTTACTCAAAGTGTTCACCTATTCCTTTTTTCATACTCTGTTTTGTAGTATATCAAAATTATATATTAATATCAATATTTTCACTATATTTTCACAAAATATTTACTTTTAATTAAAAAATTAGTTTTAATAATAAGTTATTATTGTAAAGTATACTTCCTACATATGATTCTTGTATTGCTTTAATAAATCCAGTTTGTGCAATCATTGGGCTAATAAATGATATTATTGCAAGTATTATATATATAATTACTAAAGATTGTAATAATCCATAAATAATTCCGCCTAATTTATCAAACTGTTTTATTATTGGTAACTCTGTTAATAAGTTTAATAAACCTCTTATTAAGAATAAGATAATTCTACTAATTATAAATAGAGAGATTATAACTGCTCCATTAATTATAGTAACAGCTACATTTCTTGCTGTAGAATCTATAATAGCTTCTTTAGCGTCTTCTCCTGCTTGTTCTACCGCTTCATTTATATAATTCATTATGACATCTGGCATTCCTTTATTTTCACTTTGATTTTCTGTATTTGTTTGTACATCATTTTCTACTGCCATTTGTCTAATTGCTTGTTCTAAGCTCTCATCCCAATTAGTATGTTCTATAATAATATTTGATACTGGTTTAAATAAAATAAATGCTACTAATACTGCTACTATAAAAGAAACTATTTTTAATATAGAACCAGTTAAACCTCTTTTATAACCAGTTAAAATGCAAATTATAAAAATTGCAAGTATTATTAAATCAATTATTAAATTCATTTTACTTCCTCCTTTCAATATATTATAGTGAAATTAATTCAATTTTATCTCTATAAACAATTCCTGCTAAGCCATCACAAATTACAACGTCTCTTACTACTTGTGTTGATATATATCTTTTTACTAATCTTCCATTTGTATCTATAAATTCTACTTCTGTTCCTAAGTTAAGTGCTATAATGTTTTGTCCACTTGTAACACTTTTTGCTACATTTTTGGTTGTATAAATGCTCTCTTTTTGATTACCTACATTTTTTATTTCGACTACTGTATCTGCACTAAAAAGCCCTGTTGATTTTTCTACTGTACGAAAAACGCTATTGTTTAATTCTATATCTCCAAAAGAAATTTTTTGGTCATCTCCATCTAATTTCATTATTTCGATATCATTTTCTTGTTCAAGTGTATGTATGCTATTTTCGTACATACATACTATTTGATTTTTATCTTGATATTTTATTCTAATAATTAAACTGTTTTGTGGAGCTGAATATGTATATTTTGGTTCTGTATTTTTTTCTTTTGCTTCGCTTACAGAAATTACTTTTATGTTCGATTGTACTGCAGTTCCAGATACATTTACTTCTGCATATGCAAGTTCACTATTGTTTGGTGAAATACATGAATCTATTGCAATTGTATTTGATAAATATGATTTAAATAATTCATTTCCATCTTTGTCATATGTAACTATAACAGATTTATATGTAGTTCCAGTTACTATTATACTAACATAGCCATTTTTATTTACTGATACTTTATTTAAATTTCCCTCTATATTTTTTTCCCAAACAATATGCTCACCATTTATTAGATATAATTTTTGATTATTTTTTTCTCCAATTACTAAATAATTATTTTCTGCATCATATATTGGATTACTTATTTCTATTTTAACTTCTTTTTCTTTTTTACCAGAACTATTATATTCAAATAGTGTATTTTCAGCTAATATACATATGTATTTTCCATAAGGAATTATATTTGTATTTGATTCATAATCAATATCTATTGTAGGAACATTTTCTTCTGTAACATTTTTCATTAGAATATATTTATCAACAAACTCTCTAAAAGTTTCATTTGATTGATAAACAACAGCAGTAATAACAAATAGTAAAATAAGTATAATTATTCCAGATGTTATAAATATTTTTTTTCTATTAGTATTTTTATTATTTTGTTTGAATTTTACTACTTTTTTCATGTTGCTTATTCCTGCCCCTTCCTATATTTATTTATATCAGTTTTTATATTTTTTTTCAATAGGAATTTTTTTAATACAATAAAAAATTTGTAAAAGTCCTAATATACCAAAAAATGGGTACCATATATTTACTAATTTAGAAAATCCAATTTGAGAAATTAGTATTGATGTAAAGCAGAGTAAAGCAATATTTTTTTTATTATAAGTTTTTAAATTAGTTAAAAAACTATATCCTGCTGAAATACAAGATGTAAAAATTGCGCTTATAATTACCATTCCATATATTAATGAATATATCTTTCCAAATTCCTTTACTATTTGAATTATTGGTAATTCTAGTTCAGAAATATAATTTTCTCCCCTTAGTAATAAACAAAATATACAAATTCCAAGAATAGCTAAAGCTATGCTACAAATAGTGCTTACTTTTTTTGCTTTTGATTTTGTATTAATATATGAATTTAGGTTTATTAATATAGGAATAAGTATAATAGTATTATAACTTGTATATAAAATGCTACTAAATAACCATTTAAAATATGAATTATTTATATCTAAATTATTGTTTGAAAAGTATTGAGTTGTAAAATTAATATTTTGTATTCCTATGTAAAGAACAAACATAATAATAATTGGTACTAATATTGAGTTAATAGAAATAAGTCCTTTTATGTTTTTTGAAAGTGTAAGATAACACAAAGTTGCAATAATAAGTGCAGATACAAAAATGGGAATATTAAATTCTTGTTTAAAATATGCACAAAATCCTGCCACCATTATATAAAACGAAGTTAATAAAAATAATTTTACTATTATTTGAATAATTTTATTAATTTTTTGATTTAAGCTAATTTTCTCTAAAAAGTTATTATAATCATGTATTTGATTTTCCTGTATAATTTTAAAAACTTTATAAATAATTACTCCTGTTAAAATAGAAGATATAAATATTCCAAATATTCCTTTTATTCCATAAGTATTAAAAAATACTGCTATTTCTTGACCTGATGCAAATCCTGCCCCTATCATAGTTCCTATAATTACAAAACTTACTTTAATAATATCTTTCATAAAAACTCCGCAAAATATAATTTTTGTATTAAAAAAACACTTTCATATTTTATAAATATGAAAGTGTTTTTAGTATAAGAACTATTTTCTTCTTCTTAAAATCCATATTACAATTCCAATAAATATGATAAATACTGGTATTGCAAAAATTATTCCTAAAACTATTCTAAGTTGCATTTCGCTTATATCATAAGTAGAAATTGTTTCATCATTTTTTCTAATTGTAATGTTGTCTTCTCTTTCTGTTAAATATGAAACTGAATTTAAAAGTACATCTTTATTATTGCACATATCAAGTGCATATTTATAATAGTCTGCACTATATTGTACAGTTAAGTTTGTAGCAAATGTAGTATTAGCAAATATTATCATTTTTGAAGTGTTTTCTCCATTTTGTTTTGTGCATATTGCTGCTATTGGCTCTTCTGTGGCATCTTTATCACTACTTATCTTATTTAGACTATTAGATTCAAGGTCAGACCTATAAAATGCTTTATCACTAAGTGATGCTAAAACTTCTACTGTAACATTCTTTTTTTCTAATTCTTCATAAGATTCAATTTCTAGTTTTGATGAGTTTATTAAACATAAATTTAAGTCCATGTTTATATTTTTTACAATTTCAGAATCTCTATTTATTGTTGAAATAATAAAATTAGGTGCACCTGCCATCATTTTGCTAGTATCGCCTTCTAAAACTATACCATCTGAAACACTAACTCCATATTGCTCTAAGACTTTATCAAAATTAGGTGTTTTAACATCTAGTGCATTTGGGTCTGCTAATAATAATATTTCTCCTCCGTTATTTATATATTCTAAGATTAAGTCTCTTTCTTTTTCTGTTATGTCTTCTTTTAAAGCTGTTATAACTAATAATTTACAGTCTTCTGGCATTTTGCCATTTACTAATAAATTAACATATTCTATTTCATTTGCCTCTGATTGAAGAGAACTGTCTATATATTGAAAGTAATCTTTGGTATATACATTGTGTCCTTCTAAAAAGCATATTTTTGGTTTTACATTCGTAATAACATCTAATATTGCATTAGTTATAGCTTCTTCAGTAGTATCAACTTGTTCATATGTAGTGTAATCTATAGTATATAAATCTGAATCATATAATATCTTTTCTTTATTTTCAGCTTGAATTAGTATAAATGAACTTGTGTCTGTAACTCCATAGTTTGCTTTCCATGGTGCTTTAGAAATTAGATTATCTACCTCTTCTATTTTTATATGATCATTTATATTAGCATATTTGTATACAAAATCATTTACATATTCATACATGTTATAAACAGAAATTGTTATATCTTCTTCTAAGTTTTTTAGTCTATCTTTGGTAGCTTGTGATATTGAATAAATTTTATCTTTGGTAAAATCAATATCTGAAATATTAGTTTTACTCATTCCATATATAATTCCTGCATAAGCGCCAATAATAATAGCAAATAATACAACTGTAAGTATTGCACTTCTTAGCCATTTCTTTTTGATTATGCTTAAAAATTTATCTTTCATGTTTTTCTTCCTTTCTATTTTACTGATTTTCTTCTTTGCATAATAATAATTGTAAATAAAATAAACATTACCATATATGCTAATAATGAAACTACCTCAGTTGCTGAAATAAGTCCTGCTGGAAATTTTTGATAGCTATTCATTAAGTTAATTGATGGAAACATTCCAGTTAACTCTGGTAAAAATACTAATACAATAGTAAGAATGGCTGCAACTATTTGATTTTCTGTTATACTAGATATAAACATACCTGCTGAAATTGCTGCCATTGCCATTAGTAAAAATCCAAATATTGCTACAAGAGTAGGTACTAAATTTGGCTTACTAAAAAAACATAAAATAATAAAATATACTAAAGAAAATGCTAATATAATTAAAACTAGTGTAGCTGCTGCAAGAAACTTTCCAAGTACAATTCCTACAATACTTCTAGGTGAAGTTAATAATAATTGTTCTGTTCCTGTTTTTCTTTCTTCTGCAAACATTCTCATACTAATAAGTGGAATAATAATTAATAAACCATATCTTGCTGTATTAAAGTATAAATTTCCCATATCATAGCTTCCAATGCTTATTGTTGTTAAATAAAATATTAAACTAAAAACAACTAGAAAGGTTCCTATTGCTATATATCCAATAGGAGATAAAAAGTAACTTTTTAATTCTTTTTTAAATACTGCTAACATTATTTTTTACCTCCTTTTTCTTTTTTGTTTTCTTTATTTTTTCTTTTTTCTTCCTTTTCTTTTTGCTTTTTTTCCTTATTCTCTTTCTTTTTATCTTCTTTTGATTTTTCTTCGATAATTTGTGGCTCATCATCATTAGAATCAATTAATTTTATAAATGCTTCTTCTAAAGTTGCCTCATTTTTCTTTAACTCAAAAATTGTAATTTCTTCTTTTGGTAATACCTCAAATAATATTTTTCTTAGGTCTACTTGATTATTCGAAGTAATTGCATATTGTTTTGTGTTATCTTCGTTATTTTTTAATAACTTAATTTCTTCAATTTCCTCTACTTTTTCTTTCAAGCTTTCCATATTTCCTTTTGGATCTTCTACTGTAACAATTAATGTATTTTTCTCTTTAGTTTTCTTCTCTAAATTTTCTGGAGTATCTATTGCAACAATTTTTCCATTATTTATAATAATAACTCTTTCGCATATTTGACTTACTTCAGATAAAATATGGCTACTTAAAATTACAGTATGATTTTTTCCGAGTTCTTTAATTAGACTCCTAATTTCTGTAATTTGTTTTGGGTCTAATCCGACAGTTGGCTCATCTAAAATAATTACATCTGGATTTCCAACTAATGCTCCTGCTAAGCTAGTTCTTTGTTTGTAACCTCTTGATAAGTTCCTAATTAATTTATTTTTTACATCTGATAATCCAGTTTCTTCTATTGTTTTTTCTACACTTTTCTTTTTTTCTTCACCTTTTAATAGTTTTAGTTCTGCCATATAGTTAATAAATTCTTTTACAGTTAATTCTGTATATAATGGCACTCCCTCTGGCATATAGCCTATTTGCTTTTTAGCTTTTTTTGATTTTTTTAAAATATCATACCCATTTACTATTATTTGACCTTCCGTAGGTTCAATAAAACCTGTTATCATATTCATAGTTGTAGTTTTTCCTGCACCATTTGGGCCTAAAAAGCCAATTATTTCGCCATCATTTACGCTAAAGCTAATGTTATTAACAGCTGTGATATTAGCATACTTTTTTGTGACATTTTTTACTTCTATCACTTTTTGTTCCTCCTATTCTTTATTTCCGTATAGATTTTACTTATGTATCTTATCACTATATTTTTTATATATCAATCCCTAAAAAAAATTTTCACATAGAATTTACAAATTTGAATATATATTAAAGAGCATTTTATAAAAAATTTGGAGTTTAGTATGAATTTTGTATATCCTTTTATTATTTCTTTTACTATGATTTTTATAAGTGAACTTGGAGATAAAACCCAACTTTTAGTTTTATCTTTTGCTGGAAAAGATAAAACATATAAAATTTTATTAGGTGTTGCAATTGGATCATTTTTTAGTCATGGTATTGCTATTTTATTTGGAAGTCGTATTGGGTTATTAGAAAATGAGTTTTTTCATAATATTATTGAATTTGTTACATACTCTTCTTTTTTATTAATGGGTTTTATTACTTTGCTTCCTAAAAAAGAAATTCTTAATATGGATGAAAATAAAAAAGATGGCATTTTTTATAAGATAACTCATTTAAAAATTAATTATTGTTTTTTAATTGCTTTATGTATTATTATAGGAGAATTAGGAGATAAAACTTTTTTAGCTTCAATTGGGCTTGGAATACAGTATCCTAATTTTAAAATTCCACTTGTAATTGGTGCTATTTCTGCAATGGTTGTTTGTGATTTTATTGCTATTCTTTTTGGTAAGTTTTTAAATAAATATGTTTCAGAAAAAGTTATGCAAAAGGTCTCAGCTTCATTGTTTATTTTATTTGGCTTAATAGGATTTTTTTCGATGTAATATTTGGTTTTATTTATAGCATTTTTTCTTTTTAATATTTTTTTGTTTAATACTACTAGATAACTTAAAAATGTAATTTTCATTATAGTCTTAATTTTCCGTGCTTTCTAGTGTTTTTATAGATTTTTTCTTGACATTATATTTAATTCGTGTTATGATATTATTTGTTCATGGGTCAGTAGCTCAGTTGGATAGAGCACAGGCCTTCTAAGCCTGGGGTCGGGGGTTCGAATCCCTTCTGGCTCACCACTTGTAGGGAATATATCAAATTTCTCTAACAAAAACTCTAACAAAAGTTTTTAAGTAGTCATTATTTATAATGACTATTTTTTATCTTCAGTAATAGAAGTATCTTCAAATATTTGTAAAACTGCTTTGCCGTGTTTGCAATTGTTTCTTATAATCACTTCTTGTATATCTATTAGTTGATGTAATGTTTTCATGGCCTAACCAATCTTGCAAATCTCTAATGTCTACTCCTGACAAATGTAATAAGGTAGCTATACTATGTCTTAGTCCGTGAGGTGTTATTTTTCTTAAATTGTTTCTTTCAATAATTTTTGAAAAACGTTTTGTAAAAAAACTTGGTTGAATTAAATCTCCATTGTCTTGAACACATATATAATCATTATATTTATAATTATAAGTGTTTCCAAAAATTTTTTTATTTTCTTCTATTCTTTCTAACCTCTCTAGTATAACTTTTTTAACATCTGCAAACAGTGGAAAAGTTCTATAGCCTTTTTTAGATTTTGTTTTATCTTTAAAATATACTTTTTCCTCATTTTCTATTCCATCATTTTGAATTGCTACATGGTTAACTATAAAATTATCATTTTCAAAATCAAATGATTCTTTTCTTAACCCTACAATTTCACTTCTTCTTAATCCATAATACCCAGCAATTAAAGTTGGTAATTCTATAATATCACCTTTTAGGACTTTAAATAGTTCTTCTATTTCTGATTTTGTATATGTCGCTACTTCTATTGTTTCTACTGTAATTGGATTGACAAGATCTGTTGGATTATATCTTACCAATTTCTTTTTTAGTAAAAACTTAAATGCACTGCTTATATTATCGTTGTAATGGTCTATTGTGGCATTTTTTAAATTGTTTTCCCTCAAATAGCTATAAAAGTCATCTAAATCATCTGCAGTTATTTCTTTTACACTTTTTTTATGTTCATTCATAGTAAAATATTTTTTCATCCATCCTGTAACATTTCTTTTATAACCATTAAAAGTATCTTGTTCAACTGATTGCATTATTATTTTGTTTAACCAGTATTCCATATATTCATAAAAGTCCCAATCAGCTTTTGTTTCTTTACCAGGATTATAATTTGTAGTATTTAATTCCAGCATAGTTTGTATATCTATAATATTAAGATTTTGTTGTTTGTTTTCTTGTTTTTCTTTGCTTTCTTTTATTGTACTTCTAAAAATATCTTCTATTTCTCTGCCAACATTTTTAGCAGCTCTTTGGTTTCCAGAATTTGTTTTATAGCCAGTTGAAACCCAAAAAGATTGCCATTTTCCATTTTTCTGATATTTTATTACACATTGGTATACACCATCTTTTTCTTGTAAACTATGTGAAATTGTATCTGAAATGATGCAATTTTCTGATAATTTATTAATTCTATCAATTAGTTTTTGATTTCTTGCTTCTGTTATCATTTTTCTCCTTTCCAAAAAAGCAAGTTAAATTTATCTAATCACCATTAAAAGTGATTATATCATAAGTTTAACTTGCTATACAATGCTGAAAACAACTCTTTTATTTTTTAGTTAAATATTTTATTATGCTAATCTTAGGAATATAATAATCTCTACCTATTCTTTTAGATAAAATCTCTTTCTCTTGCAACAGTTTATATATTTTGTTTTTTCCTATTTTAGGTAACATTTCTTTAAGTGTATTTACTTTTACTACATCTGGATAATCTGCAAATATTGTTTTACAATATTCTTCTAAATTTTCTTCATCATTCATCAAATTCACATCCATTTTTTATTTTTTTAGATTGTGTCGTTTTAGTATTTGTTGTACTTTCTCCATCAGATATATCTTTTACATAATTATCAAATAATCCAATGATATTGTCCCATTTCAATATATGATTATTTGATAGTTGAATTTCACATCTTTCAACATATGAAAAATCCTCTTTTGATCTAATTGAAATTTCTAATTTTTTACTATCATTTGCACAATAATTAATTTGTGCATATACTTTGTCTTGTTTTTCATTTAGCGCATCTGCTAGTTTAAATAATTTTAATAATTTTTCTTCCATGCTTTTTTACCTCTCTTTTATATATTTAGGAACATCATATGAGCGACCAAGTTTACTGTCGAACTCATACCTCCTTTTTGAAGGGTTATAAATATAAGCACTGCTATTCCATTTTCTATAATTTTCATTGCTTAAATGATTTGTTTTTGAAAGTTCTGCAACTGCTTGTCTATGTTGTGATTCTACATAAGCATAATTATCATCTATTCTTCTTTGCTCTCTTTTTGCTTTTACAAATTTATTTTGACTAATTCTTCTACTAATTTTTGATTTATTTGCTCTATATTCTTTTTCATTAATATATTTGTAATCTTGTTTTATAATTTTTGTAATATATGCTGAAGAACAATTAAGTATTTCCGCAATTTCTTTTACCTTTAAATGTTTTTCATAATATAGATTAATAATATCTTCCTTTGAAACTTCCATTTTCTAATTACCTTTTAGTTAATTTTTTGTCGACACTTTTTAGATATAACAAATCAGTTAGAAATTTATCTAATCTCTAACTTACTCATCATTTCCTTATATTCTTTTTCTCTTTTTCTTTTCGTTTCTAATTCTTTATATAATCTATATTTTAGTTTAATTTTTGGTATTAGAAACTCAAATATAAATGTTACTATAATTAGTGAAAGACTTAATAATAAAAACCTAAAAACCATTCTATATCTCCTTTCTAAAATTTAGATAAAGGCAGATAAGAGCTTGTCCTACCTGCCTTTAAAATATAGTGCTTCCTTTTTATTGCCCTTCACTTTTATATACATCCACTATAATTTCATTTTTCTACCATAAATTTTAAAATTTGTATCTTTTTATTCCCTCAATTACTTTAATGATTAAAAATTGATATCTATCTTCATCTCCATAACTATATTTTTTTAATATTTTCTTTTTAAGTTCAATAATTTTAAGCATAGCAGTTTCATCTCCTGCTTGTGCTAATTTTCCTAATTCATATAAACTTTCTTTTTCCATTTTTTAATCTCCTAACAAATATTTTTTTAATTTATTAATTGCTCTTAATTTTATTCTACTAACTGACTTTGAGCATATTTCTAATATTTCTGCAGCTTCATCTTGGCTTAATTCTTCTCTAAAAAGCAAAAAAATCACCGACTGCTCAATGGCAGACAGTGATTCTAACGCTTTATTTAATTGTAAAGTGTCTTCAATTTCGTCAAATGTGTTACTTGTAGCAAAAATCTTTTGTAAGGATGTGGACGCATCTTCATCATCTACAATGGTCTTTTCCTTATCACAAATGTTTATTTGTTTTTTAAAATATTTTTTTGAAGAGAAAATGATAATTTTATTTAAATAACTATCAAATTTCTCTTCCCTATAGTCTTTTTGTGTTTTCATAAATGTTCCCTCCCAAATTTCAATTTGGGCTAAACATACTTGTTTAGGTGGAACATATATAAAATTAAAAAACCTCCTTTCAACATATAAAAAAGGGCGTAAAGTCCTGTTAAAGTATTTAATACTCTCGTCATAAGTATCTTAGAATATATCTTTTGTAGATATGCTCTACTTAAAACAGGTATATTAAGCCCTTATGGCAGAGTATATAAAATTTTATCTAAAAATATTGTCAAATTTTGTCAGTGATATTGTCAAACAATGTCGAAAAAATATCTGCAAATTTTTGTACTACTCGAAAATAACTGATTGTAAAATTCGACATACTTTGACAAAGTACGACTTTTTCCATAAATAAAGTATATTGTGTTTTTGCTAAAGGATGTAAAATATACATATATATAGACTTCGGAGGTGTAAATTAATGGCATTAGATAAAATTGTAATTGGAGCTAGAATACGAAGGATAAGAGAAGAAATTTTTGAAGAATCAAGAGAAAAATTTTCAATAAGATGTGATTTAACAGAAAGGCACATTGGTCAAATTGAAAGAGGAGATTTTTTACCAAGTTTAAGTACTTTAGATAAAATTGCTTTTGCAACTGGTATAGAAATGGATTATATTCTTTATGGTAAAGGCGAAAATAGGAAACTTCAAGTAAGAGAAAGCTTATATAGTATAATTGATAATAGTGATAAAGAAGAACTAAAAATGTATTACAAATGTATATGTAATATAAGATGCTATATAAATAAAAAAATAAAAGAGTAACAAATAAAGTTACTCTTTTTAGTTATATTTTATAATAATATTAATTTAAAAACTTTTTTGTTTCGTTCATATCAATATCTAAAATTTTAGCAATTGCTACAAATTCAAAATCTTTTAATATTACTCTGTTTGTTTCAATTTTATAAATATCATCTGTTAATAGGTTTATTCCTAATAATTGCAATTTCTTTGATAAATCATTCCTGTTTAATTTTTTAATTTCTCTGCATTCTTTTATATATGCACCTAACAAATTCTTTTTTCCATTTATTTTTCTCATTTTTTTAACCTTTTTTATTTATTATTTCATTTTTACTTGATTTTATTACAAAAATGGTTATATACTACTGTCATGTTAGCAGTAGTTGTAAAAAAAAGGAGTAATTATATGTATTTAATAAATAACAATATTTATACAAAAGAAGAACTAAAAATAATGCTACAAATTACAATCAAAAACCGTATTGATTATGCTATTGAATTTGCTTTTTTAATATTAGAACAAATAAAAATACCGGAAAAGTTAATCGTATATGATATAATTACAGCTTTATCAATTAAAGACATTTCTTGTGCAAAAGAAAAAATAAAAAGTTGGTAGTCTAATTAAAAAGATATATAAAATGTCTAAAAAGTTACAAAAATAAGCTTTTTAATTTTTTTTAGTGTGTTTATTGAAATCAAATAATAGAACTTATAAAATATATTTGTGTATAAAGATTATGTTATAGATTTTTCTATAACTACCCACAATATTATTTGTGGCATAGCTATCAAATATAGTTGATAGTAGTACATCTACATTTTTTAATGTAGCAAAAAATGGGTATAAGTCCAATAAATATATAGATTATTTGTTGTGTCAAAAAATAAAAGAAAAAAGTAATAAATATAGTAGTGCCCCCTATCTACTAAATTGATTACTTTTTCTTTTTGCCCAAAAATAGAAGAAAGGAGGATATTTAAAAAAATCTTTTACACAAAAGTATGAAAGGAGAAATTAATTTATGGAAAATGGTTTTAATTTTGAATTATATGAAATAATGTTTGAAAATTGTTTTATTTTTAATTCAAGATACCCTAATGGAAATCTGCAACTATCACTATTTGGAACTGATCCAGGAACCAATGAAACTGCACATTTTGCTGATATTACATTAAATCAAAGTAAAAAAGAACTAGCTGACAATGAAATCGTAGTTGACTGTAAATATAGACCTAATATGATACCTCAGTTATTAAAACTTGGAATTTTAAAAGAGCAAACTGGAATTTGTGTTGTCAATAGCTCTATCTATCCTATATATAGAATTGATTTAAATAAAGTATCAGAAAAGCAATATTGTATGCAAGCAGTTGCTGCATAAGAAAGGAAGGAAAAATGGAAGAAAGTAAAAAATTTAAAAACTTACCAATTATAGGTAGAATACAACATGGAGAAAAAGTATTGGTTAATGGTAAGCAAAGAACAAAAGAATATGGTTATTTTATAGCAAAAATTCAAGAAGAAAATATGAAACCATATTTAGAAAAATTTAATAAAATGTTTAAACAAGTTAAAAGTCTCGATATTAAATTAGTAGGAGATAGACCATTATCAGTAAAGCAAGAACGATATAATCAAGGTGGAGCAGCATGTTATTGTTTAAAAAATCAAACTGTAGGGAGACAAAAAGTTAAAAACCTATGGCAACCGATTGAATGTAAATCAGACTGTAGTTATCGTCAAAAAGATGAAAATGGGAAATCTCTATGTAATCGAATTGCTTGGTTAAAATTCATTATTCCACAAATATCTAATGACAGAATTTGGTTAATGAAGATTACAGGGCAACAGTCAATTGATAATTTAGATGGATACATAGAATTTCAAAAATCACAGGGAAATTCTTTAAATAATCTATATACAATATTTCTACAGCAAAAAGAACAAACTAATTTTAATGGCAATACTTTTAATAATTATATTCTTGATATTATTTTAAAAGAAGAATTTATTTCAAAAAAATCAATTCCAGAACCTACTGAAAATCAACAAGAAAATACAACTTTAAAAAGTAATGAAACAGCAACTAGTAGTGCAGAAAAAATTACTCCTATTGAACCAGAGAAAAATACTGCTAAGGCTAAAACTGAAGAAGTAACAAAAAAAAGTACTAAGTCAAAAGACACTACAAAGAATGTAATAAAAGGAAATAAAACAACAAAGGAAGTCGAAAATAAAGATAAGCAAAAGGAAATAATAGATGAATATGCTGATTGTTATGTTCTATTAAATACTCAAATACAAAATCTTATAATTAATGGTAAACCTAAAGAATATTTGGTTGGAGAATTTACAGATATGAATGATCAAATTTCAAATATATATATTCATCCTAATTTCAAAGACGAATTACTAGAATGTGAGCTTGGTTCTGTTATGAAATTGCAACTTCAAGAAGCTCAAAACAAGAAATTTGCAACGAATATAGAATTTGTAGAAAAACATATAAAAAAAATAGCAGCATAAGACAGTTACTCTTATACTACTAATATGCAAATTACTTTCTCTACTTTTTATATTATACATAAGTATAAATCAAAAGTAAATACTTAAAACAAAAATAGAAAAAGGAGATATATACAAATGCATAATGAATTTAAAAATGGACAATTGGTAATGGTATATGGCCCTGGAAAAAACAACGGAAATTTTTACAAAAATCAGTTAGCCGTTATTGTTTTAAGAGATCCATATTTTAAGGATTATCAAGTAAAATTTGAAAATGATACTGAAGATTGGATTTCACCAGAATATATACAAAAAATTTCATAAAATGAGAAGGAGTAAAAAATGAAAATTGATTATATTAAAACTATTGGTTTTAGAAAGTTTGAAAAATCGTTTGAAGCAAAATGTTATGATATTACTAATATCACTGGTAAAAATAGGTCTGGTAAAAGTAATATTTTATATGCCATTGTTAATATAATGCTAGGAACAAATCTATCTGGAGATGAAAAAACTTGTTTAATCAATAAAAAGTGTGATGCTTCTTATGGTGAGTTACACTTTACTGATAATAGAGGAATCCATCATGTTTTAATTCGTGGAAAGCATAAATACGATAATAATATGAATTTTATCACTTTAGATGGAAAAAGTGTTAAACAAACAGATTTAATTAACTTTTATAAGGACAAGAAATTATTTTTATCAATAATAAATCCACTATATTTTTTATCTAAAAAACCTGCAGAGCAAAAAGAAATGGTAGATTCATATTTATCTGATATAAGACCAAAAGTAATATTTGATTCTTTAAGCCAAGAAAAACAGCAAAAGCTTATAAATAAATACTATAAGCAAAATAAGAGATATGAGGAACTTACTGCAGATGAGCAAGAAGAATTTATAAATACTACTATGTTAAATATTCCAATGGATATTTCCTATAATAATCTAAGTAAAGAAGAACAAAAAATTTTAGAAGCTATACCTCGAGATATACCTACATATATTTCTGAAATAAATGAAGAAATAAAAAAGTCAGAGAATACTATTTCTATATTAGATGGAAAAATTGAATATGCAAAAAATATAGCAAGTGAAGAATTACCAGACTATAAGGTATTTGAAAAAGAGGAAGAATTAGCACTTGCGAAACAGGAATTAGACCTTTTAAATAGAAATGAGGGAATAATTAATAAGCAAAATCAAAAGAAAATAGTAGAGGATTTAGAGAAAGAAATATTAGAAAAAGAAACAGAAAGCCATGAACTTTTAAAGAAAATGGAAGATGGGAAGAAAAAATACTATTCAATAAAAAATGGTGAATCTTCTTGTTGTCCTACTTGTAATCAGCAAATTCAAGGCATTAGTAAAAATATATCAATAATTAATATGAAAAAAGAGTTACTTAGCTATTATGATAAAAATAATATATTGCAAGCCAAACTAAAAGATTTAAAGTCTAAACTATCTATAGAAAGGTGTAAATATCATGCATTGGATGGAGAACCCATTATTGAAAAAAGCAAAAGAATTACTATCATTCAAGAAAATATTAGACAACTAGAAAATGAAAAACTAGATATTGAAAAATTTAATAGCCAAATAGCAACAAAACAAAAAAATATTGATAATGCAAATTCTGATATTTCTAAGTTTAATAAGCAAAAACAACTTCATAATAAATGTATCGAATTAGCAAATAAATCAAAAAAAGTAGCCCAAAAACTTTACATATTATATATTGAAGAAAAAATGAAAATTGCTAAAAATTATTTAAAAGATGTTAATATCAAATACTACTCAGTATTGAAAGGAACTGGAGAAATCAAAGAAGATTTTGTTATTACTTACAAAAATAATATTCTAACTGATTTATCTAGGTCTGAAAAAATGGCAACTGCACTAGAATTTGCTAATATGTTTAATAAAATTAGTAGAGTTAATTTTCCATTATTTATTGATGACTATGAAAGCTGTGCAGATTATGACTTTATTAATAAATATTGCAAAGATACACAACTTTTTATAGCAAAAGTTCAAAAAGGACAAGCTCTTAAAATATCAGATTACAACAACCAGGAAAATTATACAATTATTAAGCCTACTATATCAAGCTATAGAACAATGAAAATAAATAAAAATCAAGCTGCAGTAATTTCAAAAGCAGCATAATAAAAAAGGCAGAGAAATCTGTCTTTTTATTATATTTAATGAAAGGATTAAAAATGTATGAAGAACATTTAAAAAATTTTACAAATATATATCATAAATTATCAGCTACTTATGGCAATAATGTTTTTGCAGACTTTGTAAAAATGTGTGCAATATCAATATATAATTCATTTGCTAAAAATCAGGACATGGAAAAAGAATATCTAAATATAATTAATACTTATAAAACCGGAGAACAAGAAATGTTCTGCAAAATGTTTTCTGAATTAGTTATGGCTTATGAAGAATCAGCTCAAATACTAGATATTTTAGGTTTTTTTTATGAAAAAGAAAACTTAGGCAATGGTGAACTAGGACAATTTTTTACACCATCTCACATATCTGATTTTATGGCAGAAATTAATATAGAAGAAGATAAACTAAGCAAAATTATTGCAGAAAAAGGTTTTATATCAATGGCAGAGCCTACTTGTGGTGCTGGTCGGTATGATATTATCTTTCGCAAAAGTATTAAAAAAGCATAATATTAATTATCAACATCAACTACTTGTAGAAGCTACTGATATTTCTAGTACATGCGCTTATATGGCATATATTCAATTATCTTTATATGGAATTCCTGCTGTTGTATATTGTGGAAATACTATAAGTGGGCAAATATATTTTAAAATGGAAACTCCTCTTTTCTTTCTACAATATTGGAAATTTAGAGAATTTTATATAAATAATAGTGAAAATACATCAACTATATCAAGTCATTGTGAAAACAAAACTATTGCTGAAAAAACAATACCAAATCAAAATTTATTTAAAGAAATTATCGTAAAAGGAAATAATCAAATTTCTTTATGGTAATAAAAGAAAGGATATACATATGAAAATTAAAGTTTTATTAGTAATGCCAAATTTAGAGGCACAAGTAATTAAAATTCCAGCAAATATTAAATTTATAAAAGCATTTGTTGGAGAAAATTTATCAAAAATAAAATTAAATGAAAATACAATGTTAATTGCAAATAAAAATGCAAAACTAGATGATTTTAATAGAATAGTTGGAGGAAATATTGTATTAGGAACATTTTTAATTGTTTCTATTAAAAATAATCGTAGGGTTTCTATGAAGAAAAAGGACATTAGAAAATATATTAATATGTTTAAGCTTAGGAAACATCAACATAAGATAGACTATTATAAAGAACAGTATTTAGAAGAATATTACTCAAAGCAAAGAGAAATTAAATTACAAAATGCAAAACAAAATATCGAAAAGATATTCAAAGCTGCATAAGAAAGGGAAGGAAAATTATGAATGATTATGAAACAATTTTCATTATGAATAGTGATGATTATACAGAAAGTGAAAGACAAAAAGTTGCTAAAAAAATAGAAAATTATATTACAGACAATGGAAACATAAGTAAAATTGAAAATTTAGGAAAAAGGCGATTAGCTTATGAAGTAAAAGGACATTCTGAAGGACATTACTATATTATCCAGTGCAGTATGAAAAGCGAAAAGATATCAGAATTAGAAAGAATTTATATAATAACAGACGAAATACTTAAATTTATAACTGTTAAAAAAATTAAAAGAAGAAAGGATTGAAAAAATTATGAAATATAAAACTTTTAAATATAAAAATTATGGAGATTGTTATTTTAATGTAAGTAATTATCTTTACAATAAACAGGCTATGGCAATTAGTATTAAAAGTATTGATGGAGAAGATATTGCTGTAGCTACTGTCAATATGAATGATTATATGTATGAACCAGATACAGCAACAATAAAAAATTATTCCGAAAACTCAGGCATTACCAAATTTTTAAAAAAGCTTGGAGTTATTGAAGAAGTATATTCAAGTGCAAAATGTAACCCTTATGCTACAAAAAATGAAACAATAGATTATTGCCTTATGAATATAGAAAAATTAAAAGAATATGCAAAAGAATTTAATTATGAATGGAGATTTTAAGAAAAGGAAGGTAAAAAAATATGAATAAAACAATTTTATTAGGAAGACTTACAAAAGATCCAGATATCAGATTTTTACAAGCTACAAACACAAAAGTAGGATTATTTACACTTGCTGTAAATAGAAAATATGTAAAACCAGGAGAAGAAAGACAAGCTGATTTTATTACTATAGTTACTTATTCAAAATTAGCTGACTTTGTAGAAAAATATTTAAAGCAAGGGATTCAAATCTGTGTCTCAGGTAAAATACAAACTCGTAATTATGAAGACTCCAATGGGAATAAACACTATGTTACAGAAGTTATTGCTGAAGAAATTGACTTTGCAGATACTTTAAAAAATAATAATGAAGATACAGGAAACATTGATAAAAGCAATACTAGTGAAGATAAAAATTCTATAGTAGAAAATGAAGAACTTACAAATGATGACGATTTACCATTTTAAAAGAACGGACTTATTTTTAATACTCTTGATGAAAAAGGAAAAGTATATCAAATAAATATTTATGATAGTTATAATGAATAATAGAAAGGAGCTTTTTATATGATATGTAATGGTAGAGAATTAGCAAGTTTACAAATTGAAAAAGATAACAAACCTATTTGTAAATTCTGTTCAACCACTTTAAATATTTTATTAAATGATGGCATAAGAAATAACATTATAAATCACTTGAAAGTAAATAGTAAAATTGAAAAATTTACAACTCAGTTCTTAACAATTAATGATATAAAAATGGAAAAAGGAACAAAAGTATATATAAAGTTTTTAATCTCATTACAAGAGGATTACTACAATATCTATAAGGATAAATTTAAAGCTTATGCTGAAAAACTTGATATTAAAGAGTTTTATAATTATGTGGTTGACTTATATGAGGACTATGCTTACGAGTTAGATACTGATATAGATAATATTAAAATTGAATTAACAGAAATAAAAGTATTGGAAGGAGTGTAAAACTATGGAAACTAATATTATAAGTGTAAAATATGAAGATAAGTTTGAGCCAAAAACATTTAGTGGTAAGTCATATAGTTACTATACTGCTATTAATGTAAATGTTGGTGATTTAGTAGTGGCTCCAACTTCTTATGGAGAAAAAATCGCTAGAGTATCAGAAATAAATATTCCAGAGCAATCTGTAGAATTTATAAAACCAAATCTAAAATTAATTACAGAAAAAATTGATAAAATGAAATATTTGCAAGAAAGTAAAGTTATGAAAGAAGCTGCTTAGTATGACAGAAACAGAAATTGCAGATATATTAATAAAGAAATTGCTCTATATGGGGTTTATAGTGCATGTATATGAGTCTTATTCCACAAGTTCAATATACTTAAAGCTAGATTATGGTGTTGCTTGTGGTATTCGTATTGCAGATCATCCTGGAAAGAAAAAATATAGCTACAGATTTAATTTAATAAAAAATTATAATGGGAATAAGGTCATTTTTAAAAATGGCCTTATTTGTTATTTTTATGACTTTACTGAATTAGAAGATTTATTAATTACAATACAAAAAGAGAAACAAAAAAAAATTAGTAAATATGGTTTAGAAAACTATAGAGAATATATGGAAAAAGCCAAAAAAGAAAATGAGCTTTTTAAAAGATTCCAAAAAATATTATAGTAAAAGGAGAATTTAAAATGAATGGTTTTGATAAATTAAAAGAAGAAGTCAAGGATCAAAAAGACCCTGCTTTAAAGCAGACTGTAGATTATCTATTATCTCGCGAAGACATGGAAGAAAAATATTTAAATGAAGAAAAATCACTTGCAGATATGGCAAAATTTATTAGAGAAAAGGGTATTAAACATTGTTCAAATGGCTGGAATTATATAACGAATGAAATTGTATATGCTTGGGCTATTATGTATTATTCTTTACCTAATTCTTTATTAAAGATTAACAATAAATCAAATGAAAATACAACCACTACAAAGAAAAAGGCCCTTTCAAAAGATAATGTTGTTTCTTTAGAAAAAGCAAAAAAGAAAATAGAAGAAAAAGTTGAAGTAGAGCAAATATCACTTTTTGGAGGTAATGATAATGAAACAAGAAAAAATAGATGAATTGATGAATAAAATTGATAAAAAGTGCAAACTTCCAAAACATTGGAATGAGTTTATTGAAAAAAATTCTAAAAAACATCACCTTATTATTAAAGATAGAAGTGTAAAAAAACTGTATTGTACAAAATGCAATAAATATTTTGTTGATAAAACTGTAAAAGTTAGAGATTTTATAAACTGTCCGCATTGTAATACCGAATCAAAAGTATATGGAATTAATTATTATAGAAAATCTTTTGAACAGTCTGTAGTATTAGTTCAAAGGGTTAATAAGCAAATAGTTATAAGAATATTTGACATATACTCTTATTTCAATAAAGACAGCAACAAAATGCAAAAAACTTTTACTGAATACTGCAGAATTTTACCAGGTATTGGTAGATTTTTAGGTAATAATGTTTATGTAAATATGTTTGGCTCTATAACAGTTTATCCAACTAATAAAAAAATACAATGGTATATATATAAAGGGCATAAATTTTTAACAGATTGTCCTACATATCCATATAATAAAAAAAGACTTGTCAAAGGTACAATTATGGAATATGCGCCAATAAATGAATTTTTACAAAGATTTTCATATTATTATTATAATTTTTTAGATGTTTTAGAATTGGCAGCTTATCCAAGTTTTGAATTATTATGGAAGTTAAAGTTATATAATTTATGCTTCTATTCTAAAGCTTTAAATAGAAGAAGTGGTTGTTTTAGTAAAAGGTTCGGTGTTCCAAAAAGCTTTTTAAAATTTATGCAAGATAATAATATATCATATAGAGAACTACTTCTACTACAATTATTTCAAAAACCTGATAATAATTTATTACAAAAATATAAGTATACAAGTATTAGAATTTTAAGGTATCTAAAAAGAAATGACATACTAGAGGAATTTTCTAATTCTAAAAACGACCTATCCTCATTAGACATTAAAGTTCTAAAAGAAATTAGTGAATTTATCCCTTTAAAAAAATTAAAAAATTATCCTAAAGGCTTAAATAATTTAAGTATTTATCGTGATTATTTAAATATGTCTAAGCAATTAGCTTTAAATTATAAATCTAAGAAAGATTTATTTCCTCGTAATTTAATTTCAAGACATGATAAATTGCAATCTAGAATTAAAATAACTGAAGATATGAATATGCAATTTGCTGTATACCTAAGGTATTTACAACTTTCTAAATATACATATTCTAATGATAAATATATTATTTTTCCTGCTCCAAGCATTGATAGCATGAAAGATGAGGGAAGGCAGCAAGAAAATTGCGTTGGACATATCTACCTTAATCCTTATTCCAAGGGTGAGACAGAAATATTTTTTATGAGGAATTTAGAAAATTGTGATAAATCACTAATCACTTTAGAGTTTAAAAATGGTAAGGTGATTCAAAAGGAATTACCACACCATAGTAAAAACTTTACAAAAGAACAATTAAGTTTTATTGCTAATTGGATTAATTTTAGGCAATTTATAGACCAAAAAGAGAAGTATAAACAAAAGACACAACTAAAAATTAAGAAATATCAATTAAATAAAATGGTAGCATAGGAGGTTTTTAATTATGAATTATTATAAATCAAATAAGACAAAGGAAACTTTTCAAAAAATTGTAGACAATGTAAAAAATATAGTAGATAGTGGAGAATACTTAAAATTTTTAAAATTTCAAAGTAAATTTAAAGGTTATAGTTTTAATAATATGGTTTTAATTTATTCACAATTTCCAGATGCTACAAAAGTAGCAGGTAAGTCCACATGGCTTAAATTAAAAAGAAATCTTATACCTAATGCTCAAAAAATATTTATTGTAGCACCTGTACCAAGACAGTATAATAAAAGAATCAAGAAAGTTATAAATGGTGAAGAAACAGAAGAAATTGAAACAATTAAATATAATATTTATAGATATGTATATGTTTATGACATTTCGCAAACGGTAGGTGAAACATTACCTTTAGAGAGTCAAGAAATTAAAAATGATGATATGGCTTATTTTTATGAAAAATTAAAAAACTTTTCTAAAGTTCCAGTAATAGAACAAGAAATTGTAGGTGGTGCAAAAGGCTACTATAGTCCTAAAGATAAGAAAATTGTGATTAGAAATAATTTATCTACTAATAACAAAGTAGCTGTATTATTGCATGAACTTTCTCATGCAATGTATGATGACTTTGATTACAAAACTAATAGAAACCTATCAGAAGTCTTTGTAGAATCTATTGCCTACATTGTAGCTGATTATTTTGGATTAGATACTTCTATGTGCAGTTTTAATTATATAACAAGCTGGGCTAATGGTGATTCAAAACTTGTTATAGAATTAGGTTCTAAAATACAAAAATGTGCTAATGAATTTATATGCGAAATAGAACAATACGAGACTATAAAAGAAAAAATAGCATAATTGAAGTGAAAAGAATAATAAAAGAGGAGGAATAAAATTGGATTTAGAGTGTTCATCTAAAGGAGATAAAAGGTTTTCTGCACTGTATGCAAAGGTAAAATATGATGGTAAATATGATAGCATAGAAAATCACTATCAAAAATGTAAAAGAAAATATAATAATACAAAAGTAGAAAAAGGTCAAAAGCCTGATTACATAATCATAAATCGAAACAAATTGCCAGTAAATTTTTTATCTCCATTTTATAAGTACTTATGGTTTATATACTTAGAACAGCATAAAGAACTTGTAAGTTTTGCAAGTTCTTTTGATAATTATACAGATATGTTTAAAGGGAAAAAAACTATTAATTCACAAGCTGATGTAATCAAAGAATATATACAAAATAAAGAAAAACTAATCAAAGATATTATGATTATAATGCCATATATAAATAGTAAAAATAATTAAAAAGAAATTATATTATAAAATTAAAATATTATTGATGTAGTAAATTTATGCTACTATAAAAGGAGAATTAAATTTATGAATGAGTTAGATTTTGAAGAAGTAAAAAAACACATCGCTATATTAAATGTTGCTTATCACTTATGCTTAGAAATAATAGATAATAAGGGTTATGAATATAAAACAATATGCCCTTTCTGTCGGTTACAATAAAAATAGTAAAATACCTACTATGAGTTTAAATATACAAAACAATAAATATTGTTGCTGCAGATGCGGTGCAGGTGGCTATTCAATAGGCTTATATGCTAAAGTAAGAAATATTGACAATAAAAAAGCATATAAAGAATTGCTAGAACGAGAATGTTTTTCAACAGAAAAATCGAAAATTGAAATTAGCCCTATTAACTTGCTTAAAGACATTGAAATTAGAGATGCAATTTATAGAAAATTTTTAGATATGTTAAAATTAGATATTTGCCATAAAAGATATTTAAATAATCTAGGATTTTTAAATAGTTCCATAGAACAATGTTTGTTTAAGAGTATTCCTAAAAGCTATATTAAACGAAGGTTAATAGCAAGTAAGCTTTCAAAAATATATAATCTTTCTGGAATACCAGGATTTTATCAAGAAGAAGATTGGTCTTGGTGTTTTTGTAGAGTTGATGGTTTTTTTGTACCCGTATTTGATACAAATGGTTATATACAAGGTTTATCTATTCATTTAAATAAATCATTTAATAATACTTCTGATATATGGTTTTCAAGCAATAATAAAATAAATGGTACTGGTGCTAGAAATTGGGTTATGAAATCTAATATAGATGAAAATTCTAATAGTGTTATTCTAACAGATAATTTGTTATTAGGTCATTTAATTAATGAAACAATTAATTATCCCGTAATAGCATTTCAAAATATTGCAAATTCATATATTATCTTAAAAGAAATTGAAAATACAGAAATTAATGATATAAAATTTGTGTATAGAGCTTCAAAAGGAGCAGAAACTATTGATTATATTACTAATCGTATTTTTAAGGACCTAATACCATTGGGTTATAAATTAGATATTAAAATTTTTAGAAATTATAAAGATTTTTTTGAAGAAGATTTTAATGTAAATTATGCATTGACTAAAGCTAGTTAATGTTAAAATTAAGACTTACTCAAATTGTGAGTAAGTCTTTTTTATTTTTTATATTCTAATATATCTTCTATTCTACAATTTAAAACATTACAAAATATTTTTAGGTATTCTACATTTATTAGAGTTACTTCACCTTTGCAATAATTACAAATTGTATCATAACGAATATTCGTAACTTTAGAAAGCTTATACTTATTAAAACCCTGTTTTTCCATAATATCTTGTAACTTAAAAATTATGTTTCCATCTACTTTTATTAAATTATTTCCAATACTATTACTATTTAATTTTTTCATGTTTTACCTCGTTATTTATAGAATAGCAAAAATATAACATCTTGACATTATGCGTTCGAAACGGTATAGTATTATTATGTACAAGCATACTTTAAATTATTTTTCAAGAAAGGTGTAAAAGGTGAGAAAAAAGTGGAAAAAAGTACAGGAATTATTAGAAAAGTAGATGAACTAGGTAGAATTGTTATTCCAATTGAATTAAGAAGTAAGCTAAATATTGGAGAAAAAGACCCTATTGAGATATTTACAAAAGGAACATCAATAATTTTGCAAAAATATGAAAAAAATTGTGTGTTTTGTAGTTCTACAAAAGAATTGGTTAAAGTTAATGACAAAGTGATTTGTAAAAATTGTTTAGAATCACTTAAAAATTTATAATAACTATTTAACAAAAATTAAAGAGGGTGTCCTAGAATAGGAACCCGAAAGCAAAAATTCCAGTGAGAAATCGCTGGAATTTTTGTATTTAAAATTTTAATTATATTTTTAGATAAACAAATAGCTTTTGCCATTGCTATTTCTTTATTTTTTTCTATATCTTTTTTATTCATTTTCTTTATATTAAATGCAAAGCTGAGTAAGCCCCATTCAATGTCAACTTTTTCAAGACCTCTAAGCATAAATCGCTTGAAGCTCATATTCCATTTTATTTGCCCAAAAACTCTTTCAGAAAATTCAGCCCTTTTTCTTCTCATTTGTATTCCTTCTTCTGATAACAAATTCTTTCGAGCCTCTTGTTTAAGTTGCCACATTTTTTTGTAAAATTTTATTTGTCTATTTCCCTTTGCCTTTGTACATAGTTGTTTATTTGCACATTTGTTACAATTTGTGCATTCGTAAATTCTATACTCTTGATTAAATCCTGTTTCAGTTTTCTCTGCATGACTTTTCACATATTTTAACTTATTTCCCTCTGGGCATGTAAATTCATCGTTAACTTCATCATATGGCATATTCTGCCAATTATATATTTGTTCTTTGAAACTTTTCTTTTGCTCTTTATGAAAATATGTGTACTTTACAAAATTTTTGATTTTTTTCTTTTTTAAGTATTCATAATTTTCTTGGTTTCCATATCCACTATCTGCTCCTATTTTTTTAGGATTTTTTCCGTTTAGCTTTTCATGTCTTTCTAAATGTGGTATTAGTGTTGAATTATCATTTCTATTTTGATGTATACTCCATGCTGTTATGAATTCATTACAAGTTCCTACTTGTACATTATATCCTGGCTTTAATTGTCCATTCTTCATTGCATCTTCTTTCATATGCATAAATGTAGCATCATGATCTGTTTTTGAATAACTATTTCTATTTTCCCCTATGGTTTCTAAATCTTTATTATATTTTTCTAATCTTGGCTTAAAATCACTATTTATTTTCTTTATCGCTTTTTTTACTTTACTTTCTTTTTGCTTTTCTTCTTTCGTTTTCTCTTTTTCTGGTCTTTGATTTAATTTATCGGATAATCTTTTAGCAAATTCTTCCAATTCCTCAGGGGTTACTTCTTCTGGTTGACTTTCCTCATCTGGGCAGTTTTTATCTTCTTCTTCATTTAGCCTATCAATTTCTTTCATTAGTTCATGTACTTTCCTTTGTAATGCTTCTTTTTGTTTCTCTACTGATTTCTTCCATACAAAACTATATTTATTTGCATTTGCTTCTATTTTTGTTCCGTCTACAAAATATTCTTCAGAATTTATATATCCTTTTTTCTCAAGTATTACTAACAATTCTGAAAATACATCTTCCATTATTATCTTCATCTTATCTTTTCTGAATGAATTAATTACATTTCTAGTAGGTCTATTTCCACCAGCTAACCATATGAATTTTACATCACTTTTTACAGCCTCTGCAATTAGTCTTGATGAATATTTTTTCTTTATATATCCATACATCAATATTTTTAGCATCATTTTTGGATGATATGAATCTGTTCCTAGTGGGGAATATGTTTCTAATATTTTATCTATATTCATTTGCTCTATTACATCATTTAATACAAATACTACATCATTTTTATCTATTAAAGTTTTCCATTCCATTGGTATCATTAATTGATTTTGTTCATATGCTTTAAATCCCATTTTCATACCTCCAAATTTTCTACTCTTTACTCTTAAATTATATCATTAAAGTATTGATTTGTCAGCATTTTATACATTTTTACATACAAAAATTCCAGCGATTTCTCACTGGAATTTTTGCTTTCGGGTTCCTATTCTAGGACACCCTCTTTAATATGAATTATTAATTATTACTTTCAATATTTTTTCTCACTATCTGTACAATTTCATAAATGAATATTTTTGGCGTTGGTGTAGTATTATACGGAATGTATTCTTTTATAGTACTTGTAGGCGTATACCTAACCATAGATAATATTAACTTTTGAATACCCCATTTTAATCTATTTTGGTTTATTTTTTCTTGCTTCGATACTGATTTATATATTTTGTTTAAAATAAGAGGACCACTTAATGCTTTTTCAATGCATAATAATAAATAATGATAAAATTTGCTAGAAAAATTAAATTTAAAGTTATGCAAAATCTCATCTATATATGTTCTTATTTCAAAATTATTATAGTCATTTGTATTTAAAATAACATTATATAAATCACCAAATTTAAATGGTTTAATAAATATATTAATAATCATATTATATTTTGCAAAATCTAAAGTATTAATCATGTCAGACTCTCCAGAAATTATAATTACTTTAGTATTATTATTTTTTTGTTTTTCAATATAGTTTAAAACTTCAATGCCACTAATTATTGGCATTTTTAAATCTAAAATTAAAAAATTTGGATTTAGCTTTTTTATAATTTCTAATGTTTCTTCTCCATTTGTAGCAATACCTACAACATTAATATTTTTTTTATTAGCGCTAAATGAATTAAAAAGATACTTACCACAATTTAAATCATCATCTGCTATTACTACTGTTTTTTCCATTTTTGATTCCTCTTTTACTTTCCACTTTTTTCTTCTTTTTTCTTCTTTTTTCTTATTTTGTTAATATCGTATTATAATTGATTTATTAAAATTCTATTTAATATTCTTTCAAAACTTTTATTTAAAGTTTTGTTTAGAATATAGTGCAAAGGCTAATATCTAATATTATTTTAGGAGGTATTATTAAATGAAAGGTTTCAAACGGTTTTTCTCCGTCATCTTCGCACTAATCCTTTGCTTTAGTTGCAGTGTTTCAGCATTTGCTGCAACAGAAGAGATAAGTGCAACTAACTCTATCTCTTTAGATTCAGAAGAAATCATGCCGTGCGGTTCCCTTTCTGGATACGCTCAATTTTCTTTTAAGTACGGAACCTCCACTACTATTGGCTCTTTTCCAATTCAAGTAAATGGAAGTTGGAGTCCATGGGCTGGCTGGACTGTAAAGACAGAATTTAGCGGGGCTGCGAATATTACTGTTTCCTTAACTCGTCCTGATGGAACTAAAATTGGTGATACCTTTATTTTATCAGGCAATCAAGAGGTCGCTAATAAAACTCTTTTAAATGTTCCTGCAGGGCAATATACTGTGCATTACACTATTGATTCTGCAAGTAGTGGATCCATTACTGTATGGATTTACTAATAAGCTCTTTTAACATCAATTAAGTTACAATTTAATTAATAAGCCTTTGCACTGCAAGAGAGTTCAAAGTTTAGAACTCTCTTGTTCTATTATAAATTTGTAACGCTATCTATTGTCATTATTGTTTTAAATAACTCTAAAATTTCATTTTTAGTTTTATTATTAAAACTACTATCATTATAATAAATAATTTCATTTTCTACTTTAAGATTAGAAATTATTCCATCATTATTAGTTCTATTTGTTTCATTTTTTAATATTTCAATTTGTTCTGTAGTATAACCATCTATTATTTTTCTCATATTAATACATTTGTTTTCACTGTTTATACTTATAATAGCAGTAATATAAGCATACCCATTTTTTGTACCTCCTTCTTTTCTATTTCCTTTAATAATTAAATATGTCTCATCCGAATAATTATTCTTATCAAATGTAACTCGCCTAATCATTAATTTATTATTTTCATTTACAAATGTATAATTATTACGAAAATAAAAAGTTCCTAATAAAATTAAAAATATAATAATTGTTATAACTGCAGTTATCAATTTGTACTTTCTTTTAACTTTTTTTAAGGCATCTATTTTTTTTACTTCATTAATTTTATCTAATTTTATATTTCCTTCCATGTCTCTCAACTTTTCTTGACAAAGTTTGCAATTCATTATATGTTTTTCAATATATTGATTAGTTTCAATATCTGTTAGATTTTCTATGTAGTTTGGTAATAAATCTTGTACTATCTTACAATCTCTACTTTTACTCATCTATAAAATCCTCCTTTCTTTTCTATCTCGTGTACAGGAGGCTAAGCCTCCTGATATTTCTATATTGTTACGTAGAATACATGTC
>CANQTQ010000013.1 GCA_947626765.1 uncultured Clostridia bacterium | reverse complement strand
TTTAGACCCACATTTAGTATTAAATAAAGATTGGGGAGCAGTAGCATATTTAGCAATAAGTGCATATGGAAAGGTAACAGATGCAACAGGACCAAAAGTAACAGTAAATGGTACAGAATATACAACAACAACTGGAAATGAAACAGGGGTAATGGATTTTGGAAAAACAAGTACTTATACATCAAGTAGTATAGCAGTAGGATTACAAGAAGGCTCGAATAATAATCAATATAGAACAAACTTAATAAAAAATAAAGATACAAGATATGTAGAAACATTACCAAATAGTGGAAGCCAAACAGCAGAAAATACAAAAGGAATGGCAATAGTTGAAACAAGCGCTTGGTTTGGATCGAAGACGGTAGATTTTAGATGCAATGAGAAATATCCGGGGTCTGTGAGAATGAGTGGAGTTTTAGGAATCTACGGCGGAGGCAATGGCATGGACACATTAAATTGCGACGGACGGTCCTTCTAGGATAGTAGGATTCCGCCCAGCAATTTGGAACATTTCTAATAAATAAGCATTGTTTTTTCTAACTAAAAATAGTACAATATAGAAAAAAATAGGGAGAAAAATTAAATGCAAAATTTATTAATTAAAGGTGGAAAAGTATTACTTTTCAAAAATGATGATGTAGTCTTAGAAAATAAAGATATTTTAGTTCAAAATGGAAAAATTGAAAAAGTAGAAAACAACATAAACTATGAAAATGTTTATGTAATTAATGCAAAAGACAAAATAGTTATGCCAGGATTAATAAACACACATGCCCATATTCCAATGAGCATTTTTAGGGTAAGTACAGAAGGCTGTAGTTTGTATGAATGGTTACACGAAAAAATTTGGCCTATAGAAGATAAATTAACAAAAGAAGATATTTACTATGCAAGCATGCTTTCATTTATAGAAATGATTTCTACTGGAACAACATGTATTAATGACCAATATTTTATGCCTGAAGAAATTAGAAAAGCAGCAAATAACCTTAAAGTAAGAGCAGTACTTACTAGACCTTTAATAGATACAGATGGCAGCTTAGATACAAAAATACAAGAATTTAGAGAATTTTACGAGACAAGAGATAAGCAAAATGATTTAATTACATATACTGTTTCTCCACATGGCTTATATACTTGTTCGGGCAAGTGTTTACAAAAAGCTGCAAATTTAGCAAAAGAATATAACTTGCCAGTGCATGTGCATTTTCTAGAAAGTATAGATGAAATATCAGATATTCAAAAAATGCATGGAATGTCTGCAAGCAAAGTATTAAAAAAATATTTTGATGGAATACACACTATATTAGCGCATTCAGTAAAATTAAATGATGAAGACATTAGCATATTAAAAACTATGGACTGCGGAATAGCACATAACCCAGTTTCTAATCTAATGCTAGGCTGTAAAATAGCAGATACTACTAAATATTTAAAAGAAGGTTTAAATGTTGCACTTCGGAACAGATGGACAAGGCTCTGGAAATAATTTAGATATGTTTGAAACAATGAAAATTGCATGCTTAATTCAAGGTGGTATACATGAAAATGAGCCAAGAATTAGTGCAAAAGATGTTATAAAAATGGCAACAATAAACGGAGCAAAATTATTAGGCTTAGAGCAAAAAGTAGGAAGCATAGAAATAGGAAAAGATGCTGATATTATTTTAGTAGATATAAAGGAAAATTTAGATAATATTAAAATGATACCAAACTTAAATGAAATAGCAAATTTAGTATATAATACAAGTGGCAAAAATGTGCAAACTACTATAGTAAAAGGAAATATTTTAATGGAAAATCGTCAAATTAAAAATGCTAATTTAGATGAAATAATTGAAAGATGTAAAAAAATAGTTTGCAAATAACTTTAAATGGATAAATTTATGTTTTTGTTATTAGAATTTCTTACAATACTATCTACAAAAATACAAGCTAATTCAATTTTTTAAATTGAATTAGCTATTTTATTTAAATAAAACAAAAAATGCAACCATAACAGAGATAGTGAAGAATTAAATGAAATTCTGTAAATTAGTCAGGTAAAATAAAAAAATATAATAATTTACTTGACAATCAATATAAACCAATGTAAAATAAACATATGTTAATTCAAAAGTTAATTTAATCAAAAAAATATTTTTTCGGAAAAAATTCCAAAAATAAAATCATTTTAAGTTTTTAAAAACAAAAAAACAAACTCTAGAGTTTTTATAATATAATATTTAACTAGGAGGTTAATAATGTATGGCAAAATTAAAACTACAAACTAATAATTATAACAACTATATAGCAGAAACTGCAGCAGGATATTTTATTACAGAAGACAAAGGGCATGATAAACTATTTAAGGAAGCATTAAAAAATAAAACAGATTTTATAGAATTTATAAAACATTTTATAAACATTGAACTTGCAAATAGATTAACAGAGGAAAATATAGAAATATATGATAGAAAATTTATTACAAATGATTTTTCCGAAATAGAATCAGACATTATATATAAAATAAAAAATAAAGCCATATATTTTATAATAGAACATCAATCTACAGTAGATAAAAATATGGCATATAGAATGTTTAAATATATAACAGAAATAATAAGAGAGCACATGCAATATAACGAAATAACAACCAAAAGTTATCCAAATATAATTCCAATAGTAATTAATACTAGCAATCGCAAATGGAATGCAGCACTAAAATATAGCAATAATATAGAGCAAATGCAAGAAATAAAAAAAAGCTATATAGAAGTAGAATACATAATAGTAGATATTAACAGCTATAAAAATGAAGAATTATATGAAAAAAATACAATGCTATCATACCTAATGCTATTAGAAAAAGCAAAAACAAAAGAAGAATACGAAGAGACAATAAATAAAATGATAAATGCATTAAAGCAAGAAGACATAAGCAAAATGGCAAGATTCGTAAAATATATATTAGGACAAGTACTAGAAGAAGAAAAAGTAGAACAGATAATTGAAGAATTAAGTAAGAAAGGAGGTAGAAGTACTATGTTAAGTGCATTAGAAAGATTTATGTTAAAAGAAAGGCAAGAAGGCAGAAAAGAGGGCAGACAAGAAGGTAGAAAAGAGGGAAGACAAGAAGGCAGAACCCAAACATTAATTACAATTGTTAAAAATATGTTAAAAAATCACATGTCAAATTCAATGATTGCAGAGCTAACAGGACTATCAGAAGAAGAAATAAAAAAACTTCAAATAGAAGAGTAACAAATATTAAAAAAGTAAAAATCTAAAAAATGTGAAACAAAATCAAATTAAAATACATGAAATGTTTCACATTTTTTTAATTTGACTTTTTACCAAAACAACGATATACTTTAAATGCTAAAAAATGTATTAAAATGAAACTTTTTGTATATAGGAAGCTACATTTATATAAAAAGTAAAAATGTTATAATAATTTGCAAGATAGGTGAAAAAAATGTATTTAAAGCGAATAGAAATGCAAGGATTTAAGTCTTTTGCAGACAAAACCATTTTAGAATTTAAGCAAGGAATTACTTCAGTAATTGGACCAAATGGCTCTGGAAAGAGCAATATTTCTGATGCCATTCGTTGGGTACTTGGAGAGCAAAGTATGAAATCTTTAAGGGGCTCTAAGTCAGATGATGTTATATTTGCAGGAACTCAAGCTAGAAAATCTTTGGGCTTTGCAGAAGTTTCTATTGTTATAGATAACACAGATGGAAAACTTCCTATAGAATATACGGAAGTAACAGTTACTAGAAAACTATATCGTAGCGGGGAAACTGTATATTTAATAAATAAAGTACCATGCCGTTTAAAAGACATTTTAGAGTTATTTATGGACACAGGTATTGGAAAAGATGGTTATAGCATTATAGGACAAGGAAAAATAGATGAAATATTAAGTAATAAGTCAGAAGATAGAAGGCATATTTTTGAAGAAGCAGCTGGAATTGTTAAATTTAGAACAAGAAAACAAGAGTCAGAAAAAAAGCTAGAGCAAACTAAGCTAAACTTACTTCGTATTAATGATATTTTATCAGAAATAGAATCAAATATTGAACCATTAAAATTGCAATCAGATAAAGCAAAGCAATTTTTAGATTTAAGAGAAGAGCTTAAGTCTATTGAAGTAGGACTTTTTGTATATAATATAAAAACATATAAAGAAAAGTTAGAAAACTTATTAAAAGATGAGGAGATTATTACAGCGCAAAAAACAGATGAAGATAGCAAAATGGAAAAACTTCAAACTTCTAAAGAAGAACTAAGACAAGCATTAGATAATTTAACAGCTCAAATTGAATCAGCACAAAATTTAGGCTTTGAAAGTACTAATAAAATTGAAAAAATAAATTCTGAAATTGGAATTAGTAAAGAAAGAATACAAAATAATAATTCAAATAAAGAAAGATTAGAAACAGAAATTGAAGAAGTAAAAACTAGAATTACACAGCTTAAAGAAGAACAAACTCAAAAATTAGAAAAGAAAACTAATTTAAGTAATAATAAACAAAAATTTGAAGAAGAACTTAATGCTAAGCAAAAAGAATTAGATGAACTTACTAAAAAATTATCAGCAAAAGAACTAGAAATAGAATCAAAAAAGAAACAGTTAGAATCAAACACAGACAAAAAATATGAAATAATAACACAAAATAGTACAATAGATGCTAACTTTGAAAACCTAGAAAAAAGAAAAAAACAGTTAAAAAACGAAATAGATTCTGTAATTTCAGAGCTAGATAAAACAAGAATAAATAGGCAAGAGCTTTGGGAAGACTTTAATGAATTAGAAAATAAAAGAAATACAGCAAATAATAATTTGCAAAAAAGTGTAAAACAAAAAGAAGAAAACATGAATAAATTAAAGCAATATGAAGAGCAAATTAATAAATTAACATATGAGCAAAGAATGAAACAGGCAAGGCATCAGTTTTTAGTAGAAACAGAAAAAGAAAAAGAGGGCTATCATAAAACAGTTAAATCTTTATTAACAGCATGTGAAGAAAATAGCAGTTTAAAACAAGGAACTTATGGAGTTTTAGCAAATTTAATTTCTGTAGAAAAAGAATATGAACTTGCTATTGAAATGTGCTTAGGCCAGTCACTTCAAAACATTGTTACAAAAACAGAGCAAGATGCTAAAAAACTAATTGAATATTTAAGAAAAAATAGCTTAGGTAGAGCATCATTCTTGCCAATTGCATCTATTCAAGGGAAAAAGCTAGAAAAATTAACTAAAATAGATGGAGTTATAGGAATTGCATCAGACTTAGTAAAATGTGATAAAAACTATGAACAAATTATACTTAATTTACTTGGTAAAACAGTAGTTGTAAAAGATATGGACACAGCCATAAACTTAGCCAAAAAAAACCATTATTCATTTCGTATTGTTACTTTGGATGGAGATATTATTAGCTCTAGTGGTTCAATTTCAGGTGGTAGTGTGCCAAGCAAAACTGTAAACATTTTAGGAAGAAGTAGAGAAATTAAGGCCCTAGAAAACGAACTTAAAAAATTAGAAAAACAAATTAAAGAAAAAACAGAAGAAAAAGAAAATTATGCATCATCTATAAGCAATAGCATAGAAGAAACTGCGAAACTAGAAAAGACTTTGCAAGAAATAGAAATAGTTTATGCAACTGAAAAACAAAAAATGGTTGCAATAGAAGAAAATATTAGTAAGCTAGAAGAAAGACTTGCAAAACTAAAAGAAGATGTAATTTTATCAGATAAACAAAAAGAAGAAAATGTAAACCAAAAGAAATTAAATGAAGAAAAAATAGAGGCTTTAAATAAAGAAAATGAAGAACTAAATAGCGTTATAGAGCAATTTTCAGTTGGAAACAAAGACCAGCAAACATATATAGATAACTTAAATATGGATATTACTAACTTAAAAATTTCAGTTGGCTCATTTGATGAAAGTGAAAGTTCAATTAATGAAATTGTAGAAAGAATTAATGTAGATATTCAAAATTTGCAAAACAGTATAGAAACAAAAAATGCTTCAATTTTAAGCTTTACAGAAGAAAATACAAAACTAGAATTAGCTATTACAGAATATGAAGCACAAATTGTTAAAATTAAAGAAGAAGTAACAAACAGTTCTAGCATAATAGAAAATTTAAAAGAGCAAAGAGCATCTAAAAATGAAGAATTAGCAAAAACAGAAGAGCAAATAAACAGTAAGTTTAATACATTAGAAGATTTAAAAGAGCAAATAGTAAAATTAGATGTTAAAAAATCAAAAATAGAAGAAGATATAAATGAACTAACAGAAGAACTATGGAACGAATATGAGCTAACACCAAATGCAGTAGAGGAATATAAAAAGCCAGAAAACATTGCATCTGCTCAAAAGCAAGTAAAAAATTTACGAGATAAAATAAAAGACTTAGGAAGTATTAACATTGATTCTATTGAAGAATACAAAAAAACTAAAGAAAGATATGATTTCTTATCAGAACAAAGATTAGACTTAGAAAACACAGCTACAAAGTTAAGAAAAGTAATTACAGACATAACGGAGAATATGAAAGTGCAATTTAAAGAAAGATTTGCACAAATAAACAAAAACTTTAATAGTGTATTTAATGAACTATTTGGTGGTGGAAAGGCAGAACTAATATTAGAAGACGAGTCAAATATTTTAGAGTGTGGCATAGATATAAATGCTCAACCACCAGGAAAAAAACTACAAAATATGATGTTACTTTCAGGAGGAGAAAAAGCATTTACAGCAATTGCACTTTTATTTGCAATACTTCAAATAAATCCTGCACCATTCTGCATTTTAGATGAAATTGAAGCAGCACTAGATGATGTAAACGTATACCGTTTTGCAGAATATTTAAAGAAATTCTGCAAAGAAACACAGTTTTTAATTATAACACATAGAAAAGGAACAATGGAAGCGGCAGATACAGTCTATGGTATTACAATGGAGGAAAACGGCATTAGCAAATTGCTTTCGATTAGATTGGGGACAGGTCCAAATGCTTATTCTCAAGCACTTAGGGACAGGTCAGTTAAATAAAAATAAGTTGAAATTTTGCCTTAAAATTTGTAGGCTTTATAAAAAATATAAAATATTAGATTTATAAAAAAGCAAAAATATAATGAATTTAATTCATATATTTTTGCTTTTTATTATAGAAATTAAAGTTTCTTAAACTAAAATGAAATATTATTGAAAATTAATTTTAAAATATTTTACTTACGAAATCTTCTTATCATATTCTTCTAAGGCCTCTGTAGCATACTGCGTATCTGTAAGACATGGAAGATATTGTTTACCATATTTTTGCCTTGTTTCATTACCCTTTCCAGTAATTAAAATAACACTATTTGGATTTTCCAAAATTGCATTTTTAATAGCCTCTCCACGATCTTCTATAATTTTGTAATTTCCATTTTCCTTAGAAATGTAACCTGCAATTTCTTTGCAAATTTCAACAGTATCTTCAGGACCTGGGTCTTCTGCAGTTAAATAACTAATATTTGAATTTATACCTGCTAAGGTTCCTAAATCTCTTCTACGAAGCTGTGCTTTACCACCAGGGCAGCCAAAAACAGTAACAATTTTTTTATCTGGGTATTCTTGCTTAGTAGATTCATATAACTTTTGAAAACTTAGTTTATTATGTGCATAATCTACAATAACAATAATACTTCCATCTTTACTTACATGAGATTCCATTCTTCCACTTGCTCGTGCAACTTTTAGCCCCTCATAAATATTAGAATAAGGAATATCTAAGCTAATTGCAATACTTATTGCAGCTAAGGCATTTTCTACATTAAATAAGCCTGGCATAGTAAGAAGCATGTCCTGTTCAAACTTTGGAGTTCTTACTCTAAAAAAAATTGCATTATGACCTTGCTTTTGTATGTTATAACCATAAACATCTGCATTTTTATCTTTTGTACTAAATGTAATAACTCTTTTTGCTTTTTTACTATTTTCTAAAATAATGTCAGAATAGTCTGAATCTAGGTTAACACAAGCTGTTTCTGTTTGTTCAAATATTTTTAATTTACATTCAAAATAATTCTCAAAATTAGGATGTTCAATAGCACTTATATGGTCTTCAGAAATATTTAAAAATACACCAACTTTATAGTAAATGTCATGAACTCTATTTAGCATAAGAGCTTGGCTACTAACCTCCATAACAAAATTTTTCATATCACAATCAACGCTATTACGTATATGTTCTTGAATTTCAATTGATTCAGGACTAGTAATTAAAGATTCCTTGCAGCTTTTTCCATCATAAGCATCAATAGAAGAAAGAATTGCAGTATCTGGCATACCATTTTCTTTCATATAATTATCTAAAATACTTTTAATATAGTAGGCAGTAGTAGATTTTCCCTTCGTTCCAGTAAGACCAATCATATTAATTTTTTCAGCAGGGTAGTCGTAATACATACAAGATAAGGCTGCTAAAGCTTTTCTAATATCTTTTACTACAATATGAGGAAAATTAGGCTTAGTAATATTTTGTTTTTCTGCAACATAACAAATAGCACCATTTTTAATTGCTTCTTCTAAGTATTCAGGTTTGTAATTTAAGCCTTTACAAAAATATAAAGTATTAGGTATAATGTCTTTAGAATTATGACTAAGTTTTTCAATAGCTGTATTTTCTAATATAGAAAAGTCTATTTCAGCTGGAATACAATCTATTAAATCTTCCTTTTGCAAGGCAGAAATATAGTCCTTTAATAAATATAATTTCATTTTATCCCCCTAAACATATCTTATTTTACACAAAAAAATTATAAAATGCTAAAGTTTTTATAAGCAATTTTCACTTTTATATATTATACTAAATATACCCAAAAATCAAGAGTCTTTTATTTGAGAATTTTATTGAAACATGTGTAAAAATAAAGTATAATAAAAACATCCTTTTCAAAGGAAATCTTTGAGAAAGGAGGTACATATTAAATGTCTTCATTTGATTTAATATGGCGTTTAATTGTTTTATTACTTTTAAGCAATAAAAATAATTACGACCATAACGACAAAGACTAGAAATAGTTAAAGCTAGGTAGTCCGACAGCTACCTAGCTTTTTACATAAAAAAGATGTGAACCGACATTCACACCTTCATACATATTGTCATCTTCATTTGACTTTTTGCTTAAGCTATTATTAGTATAGCATTATTTTTTACATTTGTCAAACAATTTGCAAGAAATTTCATTCAATAAATTTAAAATATGAACACATATAAAAACATATACTATTTTTTAGTTTGTAAAATATAATAAAAAGTAATTGTAAGTTTCCATAAAATGTGATACAAAGGTCTCATACCTTTACTCTATTTTTTTTTACCCATACAATGATTTGTAAGTGGTAAAACAACTAACTTGGCTCATTTATTTGTCATAATTTTAAGACAAGCCTCATATAATACTAAAAAGTATAACTGCAAAAGATTAATTTTATGTAAGGAGGAAATTAAAATGTGGCATACATTATTAGCAAAAGAGGTTGAGCAAAAATTAAAAACAAATTTAAATAATGGCTTAAACAGTAAACAAGTAGAAGAGAGAAGAAAAAAATATGGCTTAAATGAGTTAGAAAAGCAAAAAAAACAATCTATAATAATTAGATTTTTAAAACAATTTCAAGATTTCATGATTATTATTTTACTTATTGCTTCCGTTATATCAGCAATAGTAGCTAGATTAGAAGGAAGCAATGACTATTTTGACTCAATTATAATTATTGCAATTGTTGTTTTTAATGCTATTATGGGCTTAGTGCAAGAAACAAAAGCAGAAAAATCTCTAGAAGCTCTAAAGAAAATGTCTGCGCCAACTTGCAAAGTAAGAAGAGATGGAAAAATAGCTACAATAAAAGGAGAAGAAGTAGTTCCAGGCGATATTGTAATTTTAGAAGCTGGAAATTATGTACCAGCAGATGGAAGATTAATATTTTCTTCTAATTTAAAAATAGAAGAAGCTAGTTTAACAGGTGAAAATGTTCCAATTTTAAAAGACGCAAATAGTATTTTACCAGAAAAAGCAGTTTTAGGAGATATGGCAAATATGGCATTTAGCACAACAATAGTGGTAAATGGTCATGGAGAGATGATAGTAACAGAAACTGGTATGAACACAAAAGTAGGCAAAATTGCTAAAATGATTTTAGTAAATGAATCACCAGAAACGCCAATTCAAAAAAAGTTAGGACAAGTAGGAAAAACATTAGGAATTGCATGCTTAGCAATTTGCGTTTTCATATTTTTAATTGGAATTATGAAAAAAATTGAGCCTATAGAAATGTTTATGACATCTGTTGGACTAGCAGTTGCAGCAATTCCAGAGGGGCTTCCTGCAATTGTTACAATTATGCTTTCTATTGGAGTTACAAAAATGGCTAAGAAAAATAGTATTATTCGTAAACTTCCAGCCGTAGAAACTTTAGGAAGCAGTAGTGTTATTTGCTCAGATAAAACAGGAACATTAACCCAAAATAAAATGCAAGTAACAAATATTGTAAGTAGCAATGGAGAAATTACAGATGTTAGCTTTTCAAAATGGATAATGCAACTTGCTACAATGTGTACAGATGTAGATGTTTTTCAAAACAACGGAAAGATAGAAGTAAATGGAGAGCCAACCGAAGTTGCTATTGTAAATAAAGCCCTAGAGCTAGGAGAAAATAAAGAACAATTATATAATGTAATGAATAGAGTAGCAGATATTCCATTTGATTCTAACAGAAAAATGATGACAACTATTCACAAAACACATATGGGCTATCGTATAATTACAAAGGGAGCACCGGATGTATTACTAAAAAGGTGCAAGCAAATTTATCAAGATGGAAAGTTAATTCCATTAGATAATAATATTTTAAAACAACTAGAAAAACAAAACTTGCAAATGGCGCAAAAAGCTTTAAGAGTACTTGCAATTAGCTATTTAGATGTAGACAATCTTCCAAATGTAATAGATAGTAAGATAGAGCAAAACTTAATTTTTGTTGGCTTAATAGGAATGATAGATCCTCCAAGAGAAGGTGTAAAAGAAGCAGTAGCAACTTGTAGAAAAGCCGGAATAAAAACAGTAATGATTACAGGAGACCATATTGCAACAGCTACTGCAATAGCAAAAGAACTTGGAATATTAAAAACTGGAGATTTAAGCATAACAGGAGAAGAATTAGATGAAATTCCAGACGATGTTTTAAAAAAGAACATTATGAAATATTCGGTTTTTGCAAGAGTTACACCAGAGCATAAAGTTAAAATTGTAAATAGTTATAGGTCAACAGGAGCAGTAGTTGCAATGACAGGAGATGGTGTAAATGATGCACCAGCCTTAAAGCAAGCAGATATTGGTATTGCAATGGGACAAAATGGCACAGACGTTGCTAAAAATGCAGCAGATATGGTATTAACAGATGATAATTTTGTAACAATAGTTGAAGCGGTTAAACAAGGAAGAAATATTTTTGATAACATTAAAAAAGCAGTTCATTTTTTAATTGCTACTAATATTGGTGAAATTGTTACAATATTTTTAGGACTTATATTAGGACTAAAATCGCCATTACTAGCAATACAATTATTATGGATTAATTTAGTAACAGATTCACTTCCAGCAATTGCTATTGGACTAGAAAAGCCAGATAAAGATATTATGAATAAAAAGCCAAGAGATAGTAAAAAAGGAATCTTTGCAGATGGATTATGGGCAAAAATATTTGCAGAAGGAACAATGCTAGGAATATTAACATTATTTAGCTTTAGTATTGGCAATTACTTATACAATGTGGAAGTTGGAAGAACAATGGCTTTTGTATCTTTAGGACTTTTAGAATTAGTACATAGCTTTAATATTAAAACAGATGAATCTTTATTTAAAGTAGGATTTTTAGAAAATAAATATTTGTTAGGAGCATTTATCTTAGGAAGCATACTGCAAGTTATAGTTGTAGTAATTCCACCTATTGCAAATTTATTCAAATTAGTTCCATTAACAGGTATTCAGTGGCTATATACTGTAGGAATTTCAATAATGCCACTTATAATAATGGAAATGCAGAAAAAAATAAATGAAATTCGATTTGGAAAAATAATTTATTCAAAAGAAGAAGCTAAACAAATTTATTAACATTAGCATATAAAAACAAAGAAAACAAGAGAAAAATAGAGAAAAATAAAGAAAAACATATATAAATTCCAATTTAAGAATTAATAAATTTCCATTAAATAGATATAAATGGTATTTATAGGTATAATTTATTTGAAATTACGCAAAATATATGGTATAATTAATAATGTCGTGTGTAACGAAAAGGAGAGTGAAATTTATTTTAAACAATAAAATAAAATACTGCACAAAAGAAACAATTAGATGTATAAATCTAATAGCAATTGCTTTATTTATTGTTATGACAATAATTTTCATAAAATATAAGCCAGTATGCATAGTTAGTGCAAATGGAGAAAAACTAGGATATATAAATAATAAGAATAATTTTGAAACAAAAGTAAATGAGTTAATATATAATAATGAATCTGAAAATGTTGTAGCTGTAGATAGTGTTACAGTAAATTATGAATTTGCTTTTGTAGATAAAAATGAAAAAGTAGATGAAAATGAAATAATTGCTAAAATACAAGATCAAACGAAAATTACCTATAAATATTATGCTGTTACAATAGATAATAAACAAAAATCTATTGTAAATACATTAGAAGAAGCTGAAAGTTTAGCTAAAGAAATAAAAAGTAAATATTCTGATGTTACATCAGAAGTTGGAATTAATGAAGTTTATACACAAAATAAAGATGAATATAAAACAGTAAATATACAAGTAGCAGAAAAAGCAATATCTAGCGAGTTAGAAGAAATAAAGTCTTCTTCTGTAAATGGTGTTTATTTAGCTCAGAAACCAATTACAGGTGTAATAACATCAAGATTTGGAAGTAGAGAAAGTATACGTTCACATGCACATACAGGATTAGATATTGCAGCACCTTATGGAACAAAAATTAAAGCAGCGGCAGAAGGTACTGTTACATGGTCTGGTTATAAAGGAAGCTATGGAAATTTAATCATTGTAGATTGTGGAAATAATGTAGAGATTTACTATGGACATTGTAGTAAATTATATGCAGAAGTTGGAGATAAAGTAAAACCTGGAGATGTAATTGGTGCAGTTGGTTCAACAGGTAACTCAACAGGTAACCACTTACACTTTGAAATTAGAGTAAATGGAAGTAGTGTAAACCCTCAAAAGTATATTTATAACTAAAATAAAAGCATTTTATTAAATATTTAATAAAATGCTTTTTTATACAATTAATAAAATTGAAATATGTAATACTCAAATTAGAAATTAATTTATTTTAAGCCTTAATATAATATTAAGATATTATTTTCAAACATGTCACTAACAGTTCACAAAAAGAACAAAAACAATTGATATATTATATGTGTAGTCAATAATAAAGTTACTCCGTTGTTGACTATAAATTAGTAAAACATCCCCTTTTATTTTCAAAAAAGTAGCCAAAAGAGAAATGGCTACTTTTTTAAAGTGCGATTTTAATATTTATTTATACCTTAAGGTTGTTCTTGTAAAGTAACAGTAAATTCTTTTTCTTTTCCGTTACGATTAACTTTTAACTTGATTGTATCTCCAATTTTTTTCTGATTTTTAATTTCGTTTAATTCATCTACTTTAGTAACTTTTTTACCATCGGCTTCAATAATAATATCGCCTATTTTTAATCCAGCTTTTTCAGCAGCAGAAAATTCATCAATTGAACGAATATATATACCAAGAGATGATAAATTATTTTTCTTTACTAATTCTTCAGTTAAATCAGTTCCACTAATTCCAATGTATGGTCTTTTTACTTTACTATACTCAATTAACTGTTCATAAATATCTTTAGTAGAATTAATAGGAATTGCAAATCCAACACCTTCTACACCTGTACCAGAAAGTTTTAATGTATTAACACCTACTACTTGACCTTTGCTATTTACTAAAGCTCCACCACTATTTCCAGCATTAATTGCAGCATCAGTTTGAATAGCAACATATTCATTTCCATCTTCATCAGAAACTTTTCTATTTACTGCACTTACAATACCAGCTGTTACACTATTATCTAAGCCTAAAGGACTACCAATTGCCATTGCAAACTCGCCAACTTGAACAGAATCAGAATCTCCAAGTTCAGCAGCAGTTAATCCATCTTTCTCAATTTTAATAACTGCTAAGTCAGTTTGACTATCTGTACCAATAATTTTTCCTTCATATTCAGTATCATCATTATATAATTTAACAGTTACCTTACTAGCTTCTTCAATTTCATAAAAAGAACTTGAACTAGATGAACTTACAACATGATTATTTGTTAAAATATAGCCATCTTCACTAATTATAATTCCAGAACCTTTTGCAGTTGCAGTTTGAGGATTTCTACTAAAAATAGAATTAACAGAATATTCTACAGTTATGGCAACAATAGAAGGTTGAACCTTTTTTGCAACTCCTATAGCTGTATCTGAATAGCTTTGTAAAGAAATGGCTAAAGTGTTTAAATTATTACTAGAACTGTTGTTATTATCTTCATTAGAAGTATAGTCAGAAGGAACAGTAACTAATTTTTGCACTATTAGTTGTTTTAAACTTGGAATTGTAATAGAGCTTCCAATGACTATTGCAGTGCCTAAAACACCACATAAAAAAGGTAATATCACTGTTTTACCAAATCCTGCGCTATTAGATTTTTGCTTTTTATTTTCATCATAAAAAGCTCTGTAACTTGTTTGAGCAGTAGTTCCAGCTACATTTTTAAAAGTTTGATTGTTTAAATCATTATTATTTTGATTGTCATCCATTGTTTTACCTCCGAAATTTTATATTTTATTTTAATATATAATATCTTAAAACACTATTATAATACAACATATTTGTGAAAAAAATGTGAATATTTTGTATTTTTTCTAGTCTATTAGCAATGTAGAAAAATGTAAAAAAATGTCGTAAAATTTATTGGTAAATTTTTATAAAAAGGTTGATTATAAAAATTAAAATTGATATAATCGGTTTTATCAAGTTAATAAAACTTGAAGTTTTAAAAGAAAGGTGGTGAAAAATATGGAAGATCAACTAATGAAAGAAGTTAAGGCTGAATTAAGCCAATGCGTAAAGAAAGACATTTATGATAAAGACATGAAAGAAATTAAAGCTATATTAAAAAGGCATGATGAAGACATAAAAGAATTAAAGGAAATGATGAAAAGCTTTCAAAGAACAATGCTTATTGTTGAAGATGCAGTTACAAATAAAATACCAGCACTTTTTGATGGTTATTCTATGCATCAACAAAAACAAGAAGAGTTAGAAGAAAAAGTAGAAAATTTAGAACAAGTAACTCAAACTCATTCTATTAGAATTGCAGCCTTAGAAACAATTTCTAGTCAAGACCCAAAAAGGCTATCAAAAATGTCATCTTAAAATTTATTTCAAAATTATAGTGTAAAAATTCACTTATTTCGAAACCAAATGGAGCTTAAATATGTATTCTTATTTTCTTAAGAGTATATATCTAAGCTCCATTTTAACCAAAATCTATTATTGCTCATTTTGTATTTTTATGATATAGTATTAAAATAATAAAGCAAAAAAAGAAGAATAATGTTGAAAAATTTAAATCTTTTTTAAGCAGATTTGTGCATATGGAAGGAATGTGATTAAAAATGAAAAGCGAAAAGGCAATGACATTAATAACAACCGCTATTTTAGTAGTAGTTATTACTGCATTAGTTTTTGCTATAGTATATTATGCTAGAATGCAATATGCAAAAGAATATTTAGAAGATATTAAAACAGATATGTTGTTAGTTCAAGCAAAAGTAAAAACAATACAAGGAGAATATACTTTAGAAAAGAAAAAAGAAGAAGTACTAAAAGGAACAAAAATTGCAGATATGCAAGAAAACGAGACTATTAAACAATTTTTGGAAAACGAAAATATTGATATTAGCCAAAAAGATAAAAAATATTATGTATTAAGTGAGAAAGATTTAGAAGAGCTTGACTTAAAACAAGTAACATTAGAAGAAAATACTTACTATATTGTAGAGTACACTACAAATGAAGTTTATTATACAAAAGGTTTTACTTATTCTGATGGAAATACTTACTACGAATTAACAGAAATAGAAAATTTGCACGCAAATATAAATGAGTAAATTTAAAAAACTAACAAAGAACTGTAGATTTAAAATATTAAAATTTAGTAAATATTGTAAAAGGAAAAAGCAATGAAGGAAAAAGAATTAGAAAGATTAACTAATTTAAAAAAAGAAGAAATAGAATTTTATAAAAAAGGTGTTAAACTAATTGCGGGAATAGATGAAGCTGGTAGAGGTCCTTTAGCAGGGCCAGTAGTTGTAGCCTGTTGTATAATGCCAAAAAATTCTATGATAGAGGGTATAAATGACTCTAAAAAAATTGCAGAGAAAAAAAGAGAAAAATTATATGAATTAATTATAAATGAAGCAATTAGTTATGGAATAGGAATCATTAATCAAACAGAAATTGATGAAATAAATATTCTACAAGCTACAAAAAAAGGGCTAACAATAGCTATAAAAGAAGCAGAAGAAAACTTAACTAAAAAAGGTCTGCAAAAACCAGAAGTTATTTTAGTAGATGCACTTACTAAAATAGATACAGATGGAATACCATATAAATCTATTATACATGGAGATGCAATTAGTTATTCAATAGCATGTGCCTCTATAATTGCAAAAGTTACAAGGGATAGAATAATGAGACAATGGAATCAAGTTTATCCAGAATATGGGTTTGAAGCACATAAAGGTTATGGAACAGCAAAACATATTAAAGCAATTAAAGAATATGGACCATGTCCACTTCATAGAAAAACTTTTATAACACATTTTGTATAATAATAAATCAAGAAAGGAAAATTTCTAAAATGAACATTCAAGAAATAATAGCTAAAAAAAGAGATAAATTAGAGCTTAATAAAGAAGAAATTGAATATTTTATTACAAATTATACAAATGGAAGTATTGCAGATTACCAAGCAGCAGCTTTAGTAATGGCAATTTATATAAATGGTATGAGTGATGAGGAAACTACAAACTTAACACTTGCTATGGCAAATTCTGGTGATATTTTAAACTTATCAGAATTAGGAACAGTTGTAGATAAACATTCTACAGGAGGAATAGGAGATAAAGTAACTTTAATTTTAGCTCCGATAATTGCATCTTTTAATATTCCGGTTGCAAAAATGTCTGGAAGAGGACTAGGCTATACAGGAGGTACAATAGACAAACTAGAATCAATACCAGGATATAAAACAAACCTTAAAATAGAAGAATTTATACAAAATGTTAAACAAAATGGTATATCTATAATTGGTCAAACTTTAAACTTGGCTCCAGCAGATAAAAAGTTATATGCACTAAGAGATGTTATATCTGCAACAGAAAGTATTCCACTTATTAGTTCTAGTATTATGAGCAAAAAAATAGCTGCAGGTGCTAACAAAATTGTATTAGATGTAACTTGTGGAAGCGGAGCTTTTATGAAAAATTTAAAAGATGCAGAAAATTTAGCTAACATGATGAAAAAAATAGGAAATTTGGCAAATAAAAAAACAGTTTGTGTAATAACAAACATGGAAGAACCTTTAGGAAAAGCAGTAGGAAATTCTTTGGAAGTTATAGAGGCAGTAGAATTTTTAAAGGGAAATATGCAGCAAGATGTAAAAGAAGTAATTTTAGAATTAGGTAGTTACATGATGAAGTTAGCAAATAAGGGAGAGAATATAGAAGAAAACAAGAAAAAAATATTAGAGAATATTGAAAATGGGAAAGCTTTTGAAAAATTTAAAAATTGGATATCATCACAAGGTGGAGATATAAGCTTTTTGAAGAATACAAATAATTTTAAAAAGGCTAAATATGTATTGCCAGTAGTGGCACAAAGTAATGGATATGTTGCTAGTTTAAATGCTCAAAAAGTAGGAACAATATCTATGAATTTAGGAGCAGGAAGAATAAAAAAGGAAGATATTATTTCTCCAGAAGTGGGAATTGTTTTAGAAAAGAAAATAGGAAGCAAAGTGCAAAAAGGTGAAGTGCTAGCATATATTCATGCAAATAATGAAAACCTAGCAAATATACAAGCAAAAAATTTACAAATGGTTTATGAAATTAAAGACCAAAAACCAGAATTAAAGAAAAATATTTTAAAAGTAATAGCATAATTAAAAAAATAGCAAAAGTGGCTTTCAGCCACCTTTGCTATTTTTTAATCTAATTTTCTTCTTTCAATTTGACTTGCAAAATCAGCAAACTGTTCTTGCGCTAAAAAACGGTTTAAGTTATTAGCTGTAATACCTGTACAAGAAATAACATTATCCATATTATAAACATTAGCATTATTTATATTTTCGTCAATGTAATTTCTTAATCTACCCATTTCTGCATTATCTTTTTGCTCACAATTTGGACATACTGCATTTTCTGAAACAAAAAAACATCCACAACGACAACATTTATTAAAATTCATATACTAAGCCTCCTAAAAAATAATATAAAATGCATGTCACATTATTCTTATGTAATTAAAAATCTGCTAAAATAAAAATAAATTTTTAAATTTTCATTTATAATAAAAAAGTATATCATAAAAAAATACAAAAAGATACAAAAAATATTAAAATATTTTAAATTTTAATTAATAAAAAAATATTGCTTTTTTAAAAAAAATATTTTATTATTTTAACTGTAAAAAATATTAATATGATGTAATAAACTTTTTGTGATATTAATTTTACATCATATATTATAAAATTAGGAGGAAAAACAATGAAAGCTTATGTATGTAAAGTATGTGGATATATCCACTTTGGAGAAGAAGCTCCAGAAAAATGCCCACAATGTGGTGCTCCAAAAGATAAATTTGAATTAAAAGAAGAAGCAGGAGGAAAATCTTATGCAGATGAACATGTAATAGGTGTTGCACAAGGTTTAGATGAAGAAGTAGTAAAAGGATTAAGAGAAAACTTTACAGGAGAATGTACAGAAGTTGGAATGTATTTAGCAATGAGCAGACAAGCAGATAGAGAAGGATACCCAGAAATAGCTGAAGCATTCAAAAGATATGCACTTGAAGAAGCAGAACATGCTGCAAAATTTGCAGAACTATTAGGAGAGGTAGTTTACCCAGATACAAAGAAAAATGTATCTTTAAGAGCAATGGCAGAACATGGCGCTTGCATGGGTAAAAAAGAACTTGCAACAAAGGCAAAACAACTTGGTTATGATGCAATACATGATACAGTTCATGAAATGTGCAAAGATGAAGCTCGCCATGGAAGAGGATTTGACGGATTATTAAAAAGATATTTTGCATAAATAAAAAATATTAAATTAAGTAAATTAATAAAACATAACATTGTTTTTTTAAGAAAATTGCATTTTAAAATGTCATTTTCAAAAAATAGAAAATGGAGAGAATTAATGAAACTTAAAAAAGGTATAATAGCATATAGCATTATTAGCATTATTGCAATAATGCTATTTATATTAAAATTTAATAATGATAAAAGTGGAACATCAGATATATATATACAAGAAATTTTATTGTTAGTTACTATATTGTCTATAGGAATATTACTTTTCAAAAAAAATATGAGTAATAAAACTAAAATAGGACTTGTACTAATAGCAATAGTATTATTTGTAAGCTATCCGCTATATAATGATTACATTGTGTACTCTCATGACCTAGAATTTAACTTAATGAGGATTAATGGACTAAAAAGTGCTATTAAAAGCTTTCAAATTCCAGCTAGAATATATCCTTTAGTAAATAATGGTTATGGCTATGCTGTACCAATGATGTACCCAGAACTATTTATTTATATTCCAGCAATATTAAGAGCATTAAATACATCAATTGTATTCTCATACAAAATATTATTATTTTTTATAAACATGGCAGCTGTATTTTGTATGTATATATCTGTTAAAAAAATCTCAAAATCCACATCAGCAGGACTTATAGGAGCAATTATATATGCAACAGCAACTTATAGGTTGGTAACAATATATACAAGGGGTGCTATTGGCGAAACATTAGCTCTGGCCTTTTTCCCATTAGTAATATGGGGATTATATGAAATATGTATAGGAAATAAAAACAAATGGTATATATTTGTAATAGGAATTACATGTGTAATACAATCACACATACTAAGTATAATTACAACAGCAATTGTATGTTTAGTAATACTTTTATACTTTATAAAAAATATTATTAAAGAAAAAAGATACATGTATATTATACTATCTGGATTTACAATTATATTAATAAACTTATGGTTTATTGTACCATTTTTACAAGGATATAGTTTAAATTTAACAGTAAAAGCAAGACCAGAAGAAGAAAATGTTCATACGTTTGATTCTGATAATGTAATACCAGCAGAATTATTTAATGTATTTGATGACATTGAAAGCTATAGGTTATCAAAAGATATAAGCAAGGGTATGTCAGATGAAATGAATCTTTCTTTGGGACTACTATGTACAATAGGAATACCACTTTGCATAATATATTTATGGAAAACTAAAAATGATGATAACAATAAATTTATTAAAATATTAACACTTTTAGGACTTGCATTTTTAATACTTTCAACATCAATTATCCCATGGAAAGAATTGCAGGATAACTTCAAAATAATAAGATGGCTATCTGCAACAATGCAATTTGCATGGAGATTTTTAGGACCAACAACTGTAACAATTACAATGGCAATGAGCATAATTATTGGCAAATATGTAGATTCAAAATATGATAATAACAAAAGCTTTATAGAAAATTACAAAATAATATTTGGAATTGGTTTAATATCAATAGCAATTTTTACAATAATTGTAGCACCATATTCAAAACAAGAAAAGTATAAAATTATTAATTATAATCCTATTCCATATCCAGAATATTATTTGGAAGGTACTAATACTTCATTATTTTACGAAAACCAATATAATACTTCAAATAAATCAATTGTTGTTAATAATTATGAAAAAAATGGAAGTAAAATAGTGCTAAATTATACAAATGGTGTAGATAGTGGTTATATAGAAGTACCATTACTATACTACCCAGGATATGTAGCAAAAGATGAAAATGGAAATAAATTAAATATAACAATTGGAAATAATAATGTAGTTAGAGTAAATTTAACTGAAAAGAAATCTGGAACAATAATAGTAGATTATAAAGAAAAGCCACTATATATTTATGCAGATATTGTATCATTAGTTACAATTTGTTCTTTTATAGTATATATAATAAAATCAAGAAAAAAGCAAAATCAGGTTAGTTAAAAGTTAAATTCCATATAAAAAAGCAAAATTAATCTAAAAAAGTGTTGCATTTGCAACACTTTTTATGATATAATAGTTCTCGTTATGAAAATACACACATATTGTGAGCATAAAAAAAGTGCTTAAACTTTAAGTCTTTTTATGCGTTATTAGCAATATGGAGGAATAACTAAAAGGAGGAATTAAATTATGGCAGTAGTTGCAATGAAACAATTACTAGAAGCTGGTGTTCACTTTGGACATCAAACAAGAAGATGGGATCCAAAAATGGCTGAATATATATTCCAAGCTAGAAATGGTATCCATATCATCGACTTACAAAAAACATCTAAAAAATTAGATGAAGCTTATGCTTTCTTAAAAGAGCAAGCAGAAGAAGGAAAAACAGTTCTATTCGTAGGAACTAAAAAACAAGCACAAGAATGTGTAAAAGAAGCAGCTGAAAAATGCGGTATGTACTATGTTAATCAAAGATGGTTAGGTGGTACATTAACAAACTTCGAAACAATTAGAACAAGAATTAAAAGATTAACACAATTAGAAACAATGCAAACAGATGGTACATTTGATGTATTACCTAAAAAAGAAGTTATTCTTTTAAAGAAAGAAATGGAAAAACTAGAAAAAAATCTTGGTGGAATTAAAAACATGGAAGATTTACCAGGAGTTATGTTTATAGTAGACCCTAAAAAAGAAAGAATTGGAATATTAGAAGCTAAAAAATTAGGTATTCCAGTTATTGGTTTAGTAGATACAAACTGCAATCCAGAAGAACTAGATTATGCTATACCAGGAAATGATGATGCAATTCGTGCAGTTAAACTAATTGCAGATTGCATGGCAAATGCAGTTATTGAAGGCAAACAAGGTGAATCTATGGAAACAGTAGAAGAAGCTGTAATAGATGAAACTGTAGAGCCTACAGATATGGAAGAAGTAGTAGAAGCAGAGGCAGAAGCTGAAACTGAAACTACTGAAGAAGTAGCTCAAGAAAAACCAAAAAGAGCTACTAAAAGAGCTAAAAAAGAAGAAGCAGAAGTTAATGAAGAAGAAGCTACTGAAGAAGTAGAAAAACCAAAAAGAACAAGAAAAAAAGCTGAAACAGAAGAAACAGCTGAATAATAAAATAGTTAATAAATAAAAGGATGTACCTTATCCTAAATACTAAAAGGAAAAAAGGTACATCTTTTTTAAAAAAAGGGAGGATTTTTTTATGATTACTGCTGAACAAGTAAAAATGTTAAGAGAAAAAACAGGTGCAGGAATGATGGACTGCAAAAAAGTATTAACTGAAACAGATGGAGACGAAGAAAAAGCAATTGAATTGTTACGTGAAAGAGGAATTGCTAAAGCTGCTAAAAAATCAGATAGAATTGCAGCAGAAGGTTTAGTTTCAACTTATGTTACAGAAGACCATAAATTAGGAGTTGTAGTAGAAGTAAATGCAGAAACAGACTTCGTTGCAAAAAATGAAGAATTTAGAACTTTTGTTGCAGATGTTGCAAAACAAATAGCTGAAAAAAATCCAGCTACAGTAGAAGAATTACTTTCACAAAATTCTATAGTTGAACCAGATAAAACTGTTCAAGATGTATTAACAAATAAAATTGCTACAATTGGTGAGAATATGTCAATTCGTAGATTTGAAAGATTTGAATCACAAGGATTAATAGAAAGCTACATTCATGGAGATGGAAAAATTGGAGTTTTAGTTGAATTAGAAGGTGGAAATAGCGAGCTTGCAAAAGATATTTGTATGCAAATTGCTGCTGCAAGACCAGAATACTTAGATAGAGAATCAGTTCCACAAGAACGTGTAGACCATGAAATGGAAATTTTAAAAGCACAAGCTATTAATGAAGGAAAACCAGAAGCTGTTGCAGAGAAAATAGTACAAGGTAGAATTGGAAAATTCTATGGAGAAATTTGTTTAGTAGAACAAGACTTTGTAAAAGACCCTGACCAAAAAGTTGGAAAATTAGTAGAAAGCAAAGGCGCTAAAATAGTTAGATTTGCAAGATTTGAAAAAGGTGAAGGATTACAAAAAAGAGAAGAAAACTTTGCAGAGGAAGTTTCAAAACAAATAAAATAAATGCATGTATAAAGTATTTATCTTAGGAAAAATGTCAATTTACTAATTATTAGTACATTGGCATTTTTTTATATGCAAAAAAATTATTTCAAAATCATGACAGACTTGTTTCTAAAACATTTCAAAAATATTACAAAATTATATAAAAAAACTTGTTAAAAAAATAGTAATATGATATATTTATACTAAATTAAGCCATTAATTAAGTATAAATGAAAGGCGGGGGTTTTGTGGAAGAAAAAAGCCAAAGCATAGAAAATAGTAAGGAGCAAAAAACTATAGAAAATAACCAAAATGAATCAAAAAAGACTATATTGGTTGTTGATGATGAAAAAAGAATTGTAGATATTTTAGTATATAATTTACAAAAAGAAGGCTATCAAACAATAGAAGCAAATGATGGCGAAGAGGCAATTAGAATTGCAAACGAAAAAAAGCCAGATCTTATATTATTGGACATTATGCTTCCAAAAATAGATGGATTAACTGTATGTAAAAGACTTAAAGCTAATTTAAATGTTCCTATATTAATTTTATCTGCAAAAGACGAAGAAATAGATAAAATTTTAGGTCTAGAATTAGGAGCAGATGACTATATTACTAAGCCATTTAGTGTAAGAGAGCTAATGGCTAGAGTAAAAGCAAACTTAAGAAAAGTTGAAGCATCAACTCAAACAGAAGTAGAACAAAACAATCATAAAGAAAGTAATGTTATTGAACTAGGAGATTTAGTAATTAACTTAGATAAATTTGAAGCTAAAGTTAGAGGAGAAGTAATAGATTTAACTTTAAGAGAATTTGAAGTTTTAAGATATTTAGCAAAACAACCAGGACAAGTAGTAACAAGAGAAATCTTACTAGAAAAAGTATGGGGCTATGAATATTATGGAGATATTAGAACAGTAGATGTTACAGTTAGAAGAATTAGGGAAAAAATTGAAAAAGATACATCTGCACCAAAAATTCTAATTACTAAAAGAGGAGTTGGCTACTATTTAGCTAACGCCTAAGAGGATATTAAAATGATAAAAAGTATACAAACGAAAATTATATTAATCTTTTTTATATTAGGCATAACCATAATTAGTGCAATTTCACTTTTTCATATTATTATGCTTGGGCAAATTGCAAAACCACTTGTAGACATGCAAGAAACATATAGCTTAATAGAAACTCAAATTGAGCAAACTAAAATAATTACAGTAGTAGCCATTGGTGTGTTTTCTATTATCACTTTATTAGTAGGCTATTTTGTGTCAAAATCTGTTATAAAACCAATTAATACATTAATTCAAAATGCAGAGAAAATAGCTAAAGGTGAAGAAGTAGAAATAGAAGAAACAGGCAAGAAAAAAACACAAATAGATGAACTTGTTAATGCTTTTAGCCTAATGACAAAAGAATTAAAACAAAATTTAAATGAAATGGGAAAGCAAAAAAAACAAATAGAAACTATTTTGCTTCACATGACAGATGGAATTATTGCATTTGATATGGAAGGAAAAATTATTCATATAAATCCTGCTGCTATTGAATTATTAAATTTAAGTAAACAAGATGAAAATTTTAACCAAATATTTAATAAATTACAATCAGATATTAATTTAGAAAAAATTGTATATTTAGAAAATTGGACAACATCAGAGCAAAGACTTAATATAGGAGAAAAATATGTTAATCTTCTTTTTGCACCATTTAAAGATGAAAATGAAAAGCCAGCAGGTGTAATTGTTGTAATTCAAGATATTACAGAACATGTAAAACTAGATAATATGCGAAAAGAATTTGTAGCAGATGTTTCCCATGAACTTAAAACGCCTATTACTTCTATTATGGGGTATGCAGATACTTTACTAGAAAGTGAATATGATAAAGAAATGCAAACTAAATTCTTGGAGGTTATTAGTTCAGAAGCAAGAAGAATGGCAAAACTAGTAACAGATTTATTAATACTTTCTAGATATGATAATAAAAAAATTGTAAAAGAAGAATCAGAATTTGATTTAGGCGATTTAACTAAAAAATGTATAGAAAGACTAAAATTTGAAATAGAAAAGAAATCTCATAATGTAGAATGCTTTGTAACTGCAAATGTTCCACCAGTACATGCAGATAAATATGGCATAGAAAGAGTAATTTTAAATATTATTTCAAATGCAATTAAATATACTAAAGAAAATGGAACAATTAAGGTATATGTAGGTTTTGTATATAATGATGCATATATTAAGGTAATAGATAATGGAATTGGAATTCCAGAAAGTGACTTATCTAGAATATTTGAAAGATTTTATAGAGTAGATAAAGCAAGAACCCGTGAAATGGGTGGAACAGGACTACGGACTTCCTATTGCAAAAGAAATATTAAACCAAAATAATGGTAGTATAGATATAAAAAGTGAAGTTGGCAAAGGTACAGAAGTTGTAATTAGAATTCCTGTTAACAAAAAATAAACATTAGAAAGAGGGAATAATAAAATCATGAGTGATAAACTAAAAAATATATTAGAATGGATTTTTTGCTTTGTTGTAGCATTTGTTTTAGCAGTTTTAATTAAATATTTTGTTGGAACACCAACTATAGTTAGTCAAGAATCAATGTTTCCAACATTACAAGAAGGACAAAGACTTATTTTAAATAGATTATTTAGAACAACACATCAAACCCCACAAAGAGGAGACATTATTACATTTGAAGCACCTACTATAAAAGGCTATATTAATTTTGAAGGAATTAATCCTGAAAGTCCTGTTGCACAGTATACAAAAGAGCCAAAAAATTTGTGGAGCAAATTTATTTATTATGTTTTAGAAATGAATAAAGAAAGCTATATTAAAAGAGTTATAGCTCTTCCAGGAGAACATGTAAAAATTGAAGATGGAAAAGTATACATTAATGGAGAAGAACTACAAGAAGATTATTTAAGACCAGGTTTAGAAACACCACAAAAAACAGGAAGCGGATTAGCATTTAGCGACTTTACAGTACCAGAAAATTGTGTATTTGCTATGGGAGATAATAGAACTAAATCTACAGACTGTAGAGAGTTCGGATGTATTCCTATAGAAAGAATAGAAAGCAAAGTATGGATTCGTTTCTGGCCATTAAATTTATTTGGAAAAGTATAAAAAATTAGGAGGCACAAAAAGTGGCTTTTGAAAAAATAATAGGCAATGAAAAAATAAAACAGTTACTAACTACATCAATAGCAGAAAATAACTTAGTTCATAGCTACTTATTTGTAGGAAAAAATGGAATAGGAAAAAAACTATTTGCAATAGAATTTGCTAAAATGATACTTTGCATAGGAGAAAATAAAACATCATGTAATAATTGCAAATCATGCATACAATTCGAAAGTAAAAATCATCCAGACTTTATGCAAATAGAACCAGAAGATGGAAAATCAATTAAAATTGAACAAATAAGATATATGCGGAGAAAAAATAGCAGAAAAACCAATAACATCTTCAAAAAAAGTATATATTATAAATGATAGTGAAACCATGACAAGGGAAGCAGCAAATGCCTTATTAAAAACATTAGAGGAACCACCAGAATATGCTATAATTATTTTAATAACGTCTAATGAAAGTAAATTATTAGCAACAATAAAATCTCGTTGTATGAAAATAAATTTTATGCCAATTTCAGATGAGCAAATTACAGATTATTTAAAACAAAATAATTTATATACAAATATTACAGAATCAATGATAAAAAATTGCAATCGGAAGTATAGGAAGAGCGCTTAAAATTGAAGAAGAAAAGCAGCAATATATGCAAATAGAAGAATTAATACAAAACATTAAAACACAAGATATTACTGAAATATGGCAAAAAGCACAAGTTTTGTATGATGCAAAAGAAAATATTATTCCATTATTAGAATATATGATATTAGTATTTTATGAGTTATTAAAAAAAGAAAATAAAATATGTTACGCAAATGGAATACAAATAATAGAACAAACAAAACAAAGAATTTTAGCAAATTCCAATTATGATATGTCAATTGACAATATGCTATTAAAATTATGGGAGGAATTATTTTGAAAAATATCATAGGAGTTAGATTTAGAAAGCCAGGAAAAGTATATTTCTTTGACCCAGGAGATTTAGAAATAGAAAAGCAAAGTAAAGTAATTGTAGAAACATCTATGGGGCAAGAAATAGGGGAAGTAGTAATTAGTAAAAAATCAATTATGGAAGAGAACTTAACTGCTCCTCTTAAAAAAGTTATTCGTGTTGCAACACCAAAAGATATAAAACATGATGAAGAAAATAGAAAAAAGGAAAAAGAGGCTTTTAAAATCTGCGAAGAAAAAATAAAAAAATATAAATTAGACATGAATTTAACAGAAGTAGAATATAAATTTGATAATAGTAAAATTTTATTTTACTTTACAGCAGATGGTAGAATTGATTTTAGAGAACTAGTTAAAGAATTAGCATCTATTTTTAAAACAAGAATAGAATTAAGGCAAATAGGTGTAAGAGACGAAGTAAAAAGAATAGGTGGAAATGGAGTTTGTGGTAGAGAACTTTGCTGTTGCTCTTTTTTAGGAAATTTTGAAACAGTATCTATAAAAATGGCAAAAGAGCAAAATGTTTCACTAAATCCATCTAAAATATCTGGAAATTGTGGAAGACTTATGTGTTGCTTAAAATATGAAGAAGAAGTTTATGAAGATAAGCTAAAAAGACTTCCTAAAATAGGTGCTATTGTAAAAACAGAAGATGGTGAAGGAACAGTTGAATCTATTGAAACTTTAAAAGAAATTATAAGAGTAAAATTGAAAGACGGAGAAGATACATTTTATAAAAAATATCCAGCATCAGATGTTAAAATTATTAAAAACATAGGAAAAGAAGAAATTGACCCAGAAGAAAAAGAACATGAAAAAGAATTAGAAGAATTGGAAAAATTAGAAAAATTAGATAAAGCAAATGAAGATGATATTTAAAAAACTATAAGTCGTAGCATTGAAAGGTGGTGAAAAATATGGCATATAAAATTACAGATAAATGTATAGGATGTGGAGCATGCGCTGCAAATTGTCCTGTAGGTTGCATTTCACAAGGAGATAGCAAATACCAAATAGATCCAAATTCTTGCATAGAATGTGGAACTTGCGCTGGAGTTTGCCCAGTTGGAGCACCAGAACCAAATAATGAACAATAATATATGGGAAAAATTGGAAAAACAAAATAACATAAACAAATTGACTGTCATAAAAAATAGGGCTATAATTATATTATAAGTGAAAAGAAATTTTCACTTAAAAATTATCATTGCAATTCATCAGGGTGGGAACATTATATAAATAATTAAGCCATCTGATGTTGCAAACTACTCTCTATATTATAAAGAGAGCCCCAATTTTTATTCCTCTTTATAATAACTAAAAGGTATGATGTAAATATTCATCATACCTTTTTAGTTTTATTTTTAATTTTCTTGACATCAAACACAATTAAGCATAAAATAAATTTGTAAAAATTAAAAGGAGGTAAATCTACCTATGAAAGATTTAATTGAAATTAGATGGCATGGTAGAGGCGGCCAAGGTGCAAAAACAGCATCACTTTTACTTGCTGATGCTGCATTTAATACTGGAAAATATATTCAAGGATTTCCTGAATATGGTCCAGAAAGAATGGGCGCTCCTATTACTGCCTATAACCGTATTAGTAATGAGCCAATTCGTATTCATAGTAATATTTATGAACCAGACTATGTTGTAGTAGTTGATGACACTTTATTAGAAACAGTTGATGTTACTGCTGGATTAAAACAAGATGGAGCTATTATTATTAATACAACAAAAACTAAAGATGAAATTAAAAAATTGTTACCTAATTATAATGGAGATGTTTATACTATTGATGCTAGAAAAATATCAATAGAAGCTCTTGGAAAATATTTTCCAAATACTCCAATGCTTGCAGCTATTGTTAAAGTTTCAGGAATTATGGATGAAAAACAATTTTTAGAAGATATGAAAGGTTCTTTTGCTCATAAATTTGCAAAAAAACCAGAAGTAATAGAAGGTAATATGAAAGCTTTAGAACTTGCTCTAGCTGAAATTAAATAATATGTGTCTAAAGCTACAGAAAGGAGACAAAAATGATTAATAAAGATACCTCAGCGTCTGAAATGACAATTGGTGGAAATATTTATAAAGCTGGTAATGCTTTAGAATTTAAAACAGGAGACTGGAGAAGTGTAAAACCAATTTATTTAAGTGAAAAATGTACACAATGTGGTTTATGTTTTCCTGTTTGCCCTGAAGATGCTATTCCTGTAAATAAAGAAGGAAAGCGCGAAGACTTTAATTTTGACTATTGTAAAGGTTGTGGGGTATGTGCAAAAGTATGCCCATTTAAAGCAATAGAAATGGTCGATGAAGGAAAATAAAATATATTATAGAAAGGAGAGCTAGTTACGTGACATGTCCCTAATAGCTTGAAAACAAGAAAAGTGACTTTGCCACATATGCAGTTTTGCTTTGCAAACCGCACAGCCCAAGGAAACTTAACATTGTTTTATAGCAAATTGGACCTGTCCCCAATAAACTAGCGTAAACAAAGAATTATGGGAATTAGAGAAAGATTAAGTGGAAATGAAGCTGCTGCTACTGCTATGAAACAAATTAACCCAGATGTTGTTGCAGCATTTCCTATTACACCTTCTACAGAAATACCACAGTACTTTTCTACTTTTGTTAGCAATGGTACAGTAGATACTGAATTTGTTGCTGTAGAAAGTGAACATAGCGCTATGAGTGCTTGTATTGGTGCAGAAGCCGCAGGAGGAAGAGCTATGACAGCTACTTCTGCAAATGGATTATCTTATATGTGGGAAATGATTTATATTGCCTCTAGCTTAAGACTTCCAATTGTTATGAGCTTAGTTAACCGTGCTGTTTCTGGCCCTTTAAATATTCATAATGATCATTCAGATGCAATGGGTGTTCGTGATAGTGGCTGGATAATGCTATTTTCAGAAAACAATCAAGAAGCTTATGATAATTTAATTATGGCACATCGCATAGCAGAAAATAAAGATGTTTTACTTCCTTTAATGGTTTGCCAAGATGGATTTATTACATCACATTCTATCGAAAATATAGAGCTAATTGAAGATGATAAAGTAAAAGAATTTGTAGGAAAATATAACCCTGAGCATTATTTATTAAATGCAAAAGAACCAATAGCAATTGGTCCATTAGATGTTCAACATTATTTATTTGAACATAAATATCAACAAGCTGAAGCTATGAGAAATGCTAAAAAAGTAATTCTTGAAGTTGCAAAAGACTTTGAAAAAATGACTGGTAGAAAATATTCATTTTTTGAAGAATATAAAATGGAAGATGCAGAGATTGCAGTTGTATGTATGAATTCAACTGCTGGAACTACTAAAACAGTTGTAGATGATTTAAGAAACAAAGGCGTTAAAGCAGGTATGGTTAAAGTTCGTGTATTTAGACCATTCCCAGCAGAAGAAATAGCTTTAGCTTTAGGAAATTTAAAAGCATTAGCAATTATGGATAAAGCCGATTCTTTAAATGCAGCAGGTGGAGCTTTATTTGAAGATGTAACATCTGCTATGTATGTAGCAAAAAAACAAGTTCCTGCTGTTAGCTATGTATACGGAATTGGTGGTAGAGATACTACTTCTAAAGATATTGAAGAAGTATATAGCTATTTACAAGAAGTTGCAAAAACAGGAAATATAGATAATCCTTATCGTTATGTAGGATTAAGAAAGTAAAGAAAGGAGAATAAAAAATGGCATATAATTTAAAAGAAGTTATGGCAAATAAGCCATCTAGATTAACTGCAGGTCATAGAATGTGTGCTGGTTGTGGAGCTCCACCTATTGCAAGAATGGTTTTAAGAGCTTTAAAACCAGAAGACCATGCTGTTATTAGTAATGCTACTGGTTGTATGGAAGTTTCTACTTTTATTTATCCATATACTGCTTGGACAGATTCTTTCATACATACTGCATTTGAAAATGCTGCTTCTACTTGCGCAGGCGCTGAAGCTGCATATAAATCAATGAAAAGACAAGGAAAACTTCCTCAAGACCAAACCACAAAGTTTATTACTTTTGGTGGTGATGGCGGTACTTATGATATAGGTATTCAAGCTCTTTCTGGTGCTATGGAAAGAGGTCATGATATGGTTTATGTATGTTATGATAATGGCGCATATATGAATACTGGTATTCAACGTTCTTCTGCAACACCTAAATTTGCAGATACTACTACATCTCCTGCAGGAAGCGTAATTCCAGGAAAAATGCAGTCTAGAAAAGATTTAACAGAAGTTATGGCTGCACATCATTTACCATATGTTGCACAAACCATTGCTTATATGAACTTTAAAGATTTATATGAAAAAGCTGAAAAAGCAATTTATACAGAAGGTCCATGCTTTTTAAATGTTTTATCTCCTTGCCCTAGAGGTTGGGGATACCCAACAGATATGTTAATGGAAATTAACAAATTAGCTGTTGAAACATGCTATTGGCCTTTGTATGAAGTAGAAAATGGAAAATACAAAATTACATATAAACCTGCTAAAAAGCTACCAATTGAAGAATTTTTAAGACCACAAAAAAGATTTAAACATATGTTTAAACCAGGAAATGAATGGATGCTTGAAGAATTCCAAAAAGAAGTAGATAAGCGTTGGGAAGCACTTTTAGCATTAGAAGAAATGAGTAATAAAGAATAAAAAAATTCCGTCTTAGGACGGAGTTTTTTTTTCTAAATTAATTTGTAAAAAAATAATAAAATGGTTATAATAATATAAAAGAAAGGGAAAAATAAATGCTAGAAATTTTACAAATTGCAAATAAAATAAAAAATGCAGGTGGAACCTTATACTTAGTAGGTGGAGCTATTAGAAATAAATTTCTAAATTTGCCTGTAACAGATGAAGACTATTGTGTTACAGGACTTACTAAGGAAGAGTTCCAAAAAATTTTTCCAGAAGCAAAAATTCAAGGAAAAGACTTTCCTGTTTTTACAATTAATAATATAGAATTTGCTTTAGCAAGAAAAGAAAGAAAAACTGGAATAGGACATAAAGCATTTGAATTTTTAGCAGATAAAAATATTACAATAGAACAAGACTTAGCAAGAAGAGATTTAACTATAAATAGTATAGCAGAAAATGTACTAACTAAAGAAATAATAGACCCATTTAATGGAATTAAAGACTTACAAGATAAAATTTTAAGAAAAACTACAAATGCATTTAAAGAAGATCCATTAAGAGCTTATAGAACTGCAAGATTTGCAGCAACCCTTGAATTTAAAATAGATAGCGAAACTATTGAATTAATGAAATCTTTAAAAAATGAGCTAAATACATTATCAAAAGAAAGAGTATTTGTAGAATTAAAAAAAGCCCTATCAAGTAATAAACCATCAATATTTTTTGAAAGTTTAAGAAAAGCAGAAGTACTAGATATTCATTTTAAAGAAATATCAAATTTAATAGGAAAAATTCAGCCGGAAAAATACCATCCAGAAGGAGATAGCTATAATCACACAATGATTGTAGTAGATAATAGTGCAGTCCTTACAAACAACTTAGAAATTAGATTTAGCTGCTTAGTACATGATTTGGGAAAAGGAAATACACCAAAGGATATTTTGCCACACCATTATGGACATGATGAAAGAGGAGTAGAATTAGTAAAAAAATTTGGAAACAGAATTGGACTTCCAAATTCATGGATTAAATGTGGAAAAACATCTTGCAAATGGCATATGAAGGCTGGCATTTTTAACCAAATGACAGCATCTAAAAAAGTAGATTTAATAGAAAATGTTTCAGAATCGTATTTAGGCTTAGATGGTTTAAAAATAGTTGTTGCATGTGATAAAGCAAGAAATAACTTACAAGAAATGTTAAATTCTATTACTTTTGAAGAAATTGGTAAGAAATGTTTGTTAGAAATAGATGGAGATTTTATTAAACAAAAATATCAAAACATAAATGGTAAAGAATTTGGACAAAAGTTACATGAAGAAAGAGTAAAATGGATTAAAAGAATAGAACAAACGTAAATTATTATAAAAAATTTAAAGCTATTTGCTACATTTATTACATTTTATATATAAAATTATATAAGTAAGCCTAAAGTTAATGTAGGCAAAATATAAAAAATTATATATAAATACTTGAATTAAATATGTAAATGTTTGAATTAATAATTGACAATAAATAAGTTTTAAATTATTATATAATTAAGATTTATAATAAAAAATCTAAAAGAAAGAATGTGTATTAAACATATTTAAGAGGAACAATGCAAATGAAAAACTATTATAAAAATGAAAAAGGTTCTATGGCAATTTATGCTATAGTTACTGTACTTACATTTTTACTTGTTTCAAGTGCAATTTTATATAGTGCAGTAGGTGTAAGAAAAAGACAACTTCAAACAATGCCAAAAATAAAAGAAGTATATGAAAAATATTTAAGCAGTAAATATGAAATTTACGAAGCAGAAGTAGAAAAAAGAAGAGATAAAGTAGCACCAACAGCTACAATATCAGTAAGCCCTCAAACTATTACAGCAGGTGAAACTGTAACTGTAACTATAATTCAAAAAGATAATAAAGATAGGTTAGATTATAGCAAATGTGCATATACGTATAATAGTGATTCTTCTCCAATAGGTATAGATGTTAGTGCATATGCATCAAGCCTTTCAGCAGAAGAAAATAATATAGAAATAACTTTTACCTCAGAAGGAACATATTATATACATGTATTAACATCAGATTTAGATAAAAACTCTATAGAAACAATAAGTTTACCAATAACAGTAACAAACGAATAAATTATATAAAAATAAGAATATAAATTAAAATTCGGCTTAAAATACTATATAAAGCGTATAAATTAATTTATATTCTTATTTTTTGTATTTTTTTACCTTAAACATTGATTTTTGACCAGTTTTCATATATAATAAAAATGTTAAAAAATTGCATTTTTAAAAACAAATTACTACCCAAATTTAAGGAGGAAAAAATATGGGAGAAGTTATTGTTATTACATCAGGAAAAGGAGGAGTTGGAAAAACTACTACAACTGCTAATGTAGGCTCAGCCTTAGCACTAAAAAATAAAAAAGTAGTTTTAGTAGATACAGATATAGGACTAAGAAATCTTGATGTTGTAATGGGACTAGAAAATAGAATAGTATATGATATTGTAGATGTTGTTGAAGAAAAATGTAAATTAAGACAAGCCCTTATAAAAGATAAACGTTTTGAAGAATTATTTTTACTTCCAGCAGCACAAACTAGAGATAAAAGTGCAGTAAATGAAAAACAAATGAAAGAATTAATAGGAAAATTAAAAGAAGAATTTGACTATGTACTTATAGATTGCCCAGCAGGAATTGAGCAAGGATTTAAAAATGCTATTGCAGGGGCAAATAGAGCCTTAGTTGTTACAACAGCAGAAATATCTGCAATCCGTGATGCAGATAGAATTATAGGACTCTTAGAGGCATCTGATATTAAAAATCCAGAACTTGTAATTAATCGTTTAAGACCGAATATGGTTAAAAAAGGCGAAATGATGGATGTTGATGATATAGTTGATTTATTATCTATTGATTTAATTGGTGTTGTACCAGATGATGAATATATTATTACACAAACCAATAAAGGAGAACCAGTAGTATCAAATCATAAAGCACCATCTGGTAAAGCATATATAGAAATTGCTAGCAGAATATTAGGAGAGAATATAGAAGTTACCATTCCAGGAGAAAAAGAGGGATTTTTTGCAAAAATAAAAAATTTCTTTAAAAGAAAATAAATTACTACAGCGGGAGGTAAAATATGTTTGAAAACATTATAAATTTCTTTAAGAAACTCGGAAAAAAAGAAAAAAAGGAAAGTTCTAATACTGCAAAAGAAAGATTACATTTAGTTTTAATGCAAGATAGAGCTAATGTATCTGCAGACTTTCTAGAATTAATGAGACAAGAAATTATTGAAGTAATAAAAAAATACATAGACATAGACGAAAAAGCAATAGATGTTAAGTTAACAAATAAAACAAATGAAGATGGTACAGTTGGTGCACCAGCTTTATATGCTAACATTCCAATTATTACAATAAAAAATGATGCTAGAAAATTAAACATAGTAAAACAAGAAGAAAGTAAACAGCTTCCAAGTAAAAAAGAAGAAAAGCAAGAAGCTAAAAACAATAATATAACTTCGCAAAATTCAGATGTAGAAGATAATAAAAACAAAGAAGCAAACGAAGATAAAAATGAAGTAAAGAAAGACTTCGATAATAGCAAAGACAATGATGAATTAAAATCTGAAGAAAATGAAAACAAAAGTAGTGAAGAGTCTAAAACAAAAGAAGCAACTATGAAATTAGAAAACAGCAATGTAGAAGATATATCTAAAAATGAAACTGCACAAACAGAAAATAGTAGCTTACAAGATGTAGATCAAAATAAAGAAACTCAAAGTAGTAATATGGAAGAAACAACAAAAGAAGGAGTACAAAAACAAGAAATAGAACAAACCGAAGAAGGAAGCAATAATCAAGATACACAAGCAAATTCATAAATGAGGTTTGGGTATGAAGAAAAAAATTTTACGTAATATTGAGTGGGGAATTTTAGTATGCACAATATTGCTAATTGCAATAGGTCTAGTTGCACTATTTTCTTCCACTCAAAATTCTAATTATGATGAATTAAAAAAACAAATAATTTGGCTTGCTATTAGTGTGCCAATTATTATTATAATTATATTAATAGATTATGAATTTTTTAATAAAATATCTCCTGTAATTTATGCACTTAGTATATTAATGCTAATTGCAGTTTTATTTACAGAACCAATAAATGGAGCAACTAGCTGGTTTAGTATAGGTCCATTTACACTTCAACCATCAGAATTTGCTAAAATTGCAATAGTATTATTTTTAGCAGATATAATGGTTAAGTTGCAAAAAAAAGATAAAGAAGAAATTAATAAATTTTGGAAACTATGTATAATACTTATAACAGTAGCACTACCGGTTTTACTAATTATAAAGCAACCAGATTATGGTACAGCATTAGCATTTATTTCAGCACTAATTTTCATGCTATTTGCAGCTGGAATTAGTAAAAGGTATATTTTTATTGCTATATTATTAGTAGTTACATTAGTACCAGTAGCATACTTTTTTATTCTACCAGAACATGCAAAAACTAGAATTGATGTATTCTTAAATCCAAATATTGACCCAAGAGGCGCAGGCTATAATATTATTCAATCTAAACTTGCAATAGGAGCAGGTGAGGCTTTTGGAATGGGAATATTAAAAGGAAATCAAACACAACTTGGTTATTTATATCCAAAAACTACTGACTTTATTTTTGCGGTAATTGGTGAAGAAATGGGGTTTGTAGTAGCAGGAGCTGTTATTTTACTTTATATTGTGCTTATAAGCAAAGCTGTACACGTTGCCAAAACAGCTAAAAATGACTTAGGCTCATATACAGCAATAGGAATTGCAGGAATATTTTTCTTTCATATGTTAGAAAATATAGGAATGACAATGGGGCTAATGCCAATTACAGGTATACCACTTCCATTTGTTAGTTATGGTGGAAGTTCATTATTAACAAACTTAATTTTAATAGCTCTTTTATTAAATATAAGTGGAAGAAGACAAAAAACTATATTTGTAAATTAGTTTTATATAAAAGGAAAAATATATGTATTTACACGAAATAAAAATTGGAAATGTTACACTAAAAAATAATATATTATTAGCTCCAATGGCAGGAATAACAAACCTGCCATTTCGATTAATATGTAAAAAATTTGGTCCTGGCTTAGTATGTACAGAAATGATAAGTAGCAAAGGTTTATATTATAATGATGAAAAAACCAAGCAATTACTAAACATGGAAAACGAACAAAGGCCAATTGCTGTGCAAATTTTTGGAAATGATATAGAAGCAATGAGTATAGCAGCAAAAGAGGTAAGCAAAATTGCAGATATTTTAGATATAAATATGGGTTGTCCTGCTCCAAAAGTAGTAAAAAATGGTGAGGGAAGCAAACTAATGCTTAACTTAGAACTAGCAGGAAGCATAATAGAAGAAGTTGTAAAATCTTCTGAAGTTCCAGTAACAGTTAAAATGAGAAAAGGTTGGAACGAAAATAACATTTCTGCAGTAGAACTTGCTAAAATAGCAGAATTAAAAGGAGCATCAGCAATTATTATTCATGGTAGAACAAGAGAAGAATTTTTCTCAGGCGATATAGATTTAGATATTATAAAAAGAGTAAAAGAAGCTGTTTCAATACCAGTCATTGGAAATGGAAATATAAAAACTCCAGAGGAAGCTCTAGAAATGTTTGAAAAAACTAATGTAGATGGAATTATGATAGGTAGAGGAGCAATAGGAAATCCATGGATTTTCAAACAAATTATAGACTACTTAAATGGAAGAGAAATAGAAACTATTACAAATAAACAAAAACTAGATATAATTTTGGAACACATTAATCTACAAGTTCAATACTTAGGAGAAAGTACAGGTATTAAAGAACTAAGAAAGCACATGGCTTATTATTTAAAAAACTTAAATGGAGCATCAGCCATTAGGCAAAAGATTAATCAAATAGAAACAAAAAAAGAATTGGAAAATTGCATTATAGAATATTTTAATAATTTATGAATATGATTTTAAAGAATAGAATAATTAATTATTATTTCTATTCTTTTTTTCATTATATTTTTGAATTAGTATTAAAAATTAGGAGGAGAACATGAAAAATAAAAAATTAATTATTATTTTAGGAATAATTTTAATTATATCATTAATAATTTTAATTTACTTTTTTTCTAAAAACACTAATAAAAATTTAAATTTTGGAAATAATTTAAGTAATAAAACAAATCAAGAAATTGAAGAATATATTTTAAATATTAGCTCGTATGAAGCAGATATTGAAGTAGAAATACAAAGTAATAAAAATACTACAAGATATAAATTAAAACAAAGTTATGTAAGTCCAAATATAGAAAAACAAATTGTTGAAGAGCCAAGTAATATTGAAGGTTTGCAAACAACTTATGATGGTAATAAGCTTACAATTACTAATACAAAATTAAACTTAAGTACAGTTTATGAAAATTATCCATATATTACAGATAATTATTTATGGCTAAATTCATTTATTGAAGACTATAAAAATTCGCAAGATCGTAAATTGTATGAAGAAGGAAACCAATTATTAATGGAAGTAACTTTAAAAGCAGATAACCCTTATATATCTTCTAAAAAGCTATTTATTAATAAAGATGAAAGCAAGATTACAAAATTAGTAGTACAAGATAAGAACCAAAAAAACTTAGTTTACATATTATATAATGAGATAAAAATAAATAGTTTAAAAAAAGAGGAGGTATTAGCTTTTAAATTAAAAGAGATTACTGCCAAACAATATTAAAAATTATTATCTACTCTTACAACTATTGTTTTTATTCGCTAATCCTTAAAATATATCAAAAGCAAAAAAATAGGAGTGAAGAAAATGGTAGTAAAAAGAGGAGATATGTTTTATGCAGATTTAAGTCCAGTAGTAGGTTCAGAGCAGGGTGGAGTAAGACCTGTTTTAATAATTCAAAATGATATAGGAAATAAACATAGTCCTACTGTAATTGCAGCTGCAATTACATCTCAAATGGGAAAAAGTAAATTACCAACTCATATTGAAATAGAACCAGAAAAAAGTGGTTTAAAGGCTGAATCAGTTGTTTTAACAGAACAAATTAGAACAATAGATAAAAGCAGGTTAAAAGAAAAAATAGGGCATATTGATGATGAAAATATTATGTCGCAAATTAACAATGCACTAGGCGTTAGCTTTGGCATTTATGAATAGAAATTAAAGTAACATTTTATAAAATAGACACTTTTGCCACCGTAAACGGCAATTGGTACACCAAGCTGTGAACATATAACAACAATTTTCGGAGTACCTAACAAATTTTTGATTTCATTAATATTTCTATCAAAAATATTAATTGTTCCTCCTCCATCTGTTGTTATGTTGTCTGGCAAATTAAAGTCTTCCAGTTTTTTTAAGCCATCCTCGGCAAAGATTATAGTATTTCCTGTTTGCGCTACTTGGTTTCCATCAATTGTCATTTCCTATATTTATTATACTTAATATTTTTATAAATGTCAAATATTATTAAATTATTCTGCTTACAAAATGTTACTTGATAATACTTTTAGATAAAAAATAACGGGCTTTCCTTGAAACAGGAAGGCTCGCTAAATTTAAAA
>CANQTQ010000012.1 GCA_947626765.1 uncultured Clostridia bacterium | reverse complement strand
TTACTAGAATTCATATTTGCATCATTAATAGTATTATTTCCATTTACTGTTAATGTGTACTTACCTGGAACTTCTTGGTCTGGCAAAAATGCTAAAAGTGTTGAAAATAGTGATATTTTTGATTTAAAGTAAAAAATAAAAATATCTATTGAATTTTAGATATTTTTATTTTTTTATAGTAAATACAATTTTATTTATCTCTATAATGTGAACCACATTGAATAATTATAATTTGACTATTTTGTACTTTATATACAATTCTATTTTTATCATCGATTTTTCTACTCCAGTATCCAGAAAGATTTCCAGATAACGCTTCTGGCTTTCCTATTCCATCATAAGCATTCCTGTCTATATCTTTTAATAACTGGTTTATCTTTTTTAACATTTTTTTATCTTGTGTCTGCCAATACAAGTAATCTTCCCATGCTTCATCTTGCCATGCTTTATTCATCTTCTACCTCTATTAAATCATGAATTGTAAGTTTTCCATTTTCTACATCTTGAATAGCTTTTTGTAACCTTTTCATATTGGCAGAACTATAAAAAGGATCTTCCGCTGTAATTTCAAAAGGTATTTTTTGTTCTCTTACAGCTTTTTTTGCAAATACACAAATAGCTGTTGTCATTGTCATACCTATATCAGAACAAAATTTATCAAATTGTTTTTTTAAGTCTTCATCCATTCTTATATTTATATTTGTTTGAGCCATAATAACACACTTCCTTTCTTTTATTATATGTATTTTATCATAATTTATTTACAATGTCAATAAAATTATTTATATTAATAACATAAATATTTTATTTATATTATAACAAATAATTTATGATTTATTCACTATTTTCAACGCTTTTAGCGTTTTTTCCAGACCAAGAAGTTCCAGAGTCTGAAATTGTTTCTTTTGAAGTAAAAAAAGGTAGTAATAATACTCAAATAGTAATAACATTAAGTAAAGATGCTAAAGAACCTAGATTTTATTTAGAAGATGGTTCAAAAAGTACTTTAGTATCATCTATTGGTTCTAATCCATATACATTAACAATTACACCGGAACTAGAAGCTGGTAAAGAATATAAATTAGTAGCAACAGATGTAAATAAAACATTTGAACAAACTAAAACATTTACTTATAGAGCTCTTAATACTCCAATATCAGCTAACATAGCACAAACTTCATCTAACAAAGCTGGTGAAGTTAATGCTACAAACGTAACTAATGCTACAATAGTAGTTTCATTAGTATCAAATAATAAACCAATAAATAATACTCCAGGAACTTTAGAAGTTACAGTAAAAGATACTGCTACACAAGGACAGGTTGCTAAAAAGCTTGTGTTTAGCCAAGAATTAGTAGGTAATGAAACAGAAGCAAGAATTGAAAATGTGGATTTAAGTTCTTTAAATGATGGTAATTTAACATTAGAAGCATTAATCAGAGATGATCAAGGAAATGTATCAGGTACATATACAAATGCTTCAGTAGTAAAGAAATCTAATTTACCTATAATAAGATATACAACTGTTTCACGTAATAGCACAGAACAAGCTCAAATAAGCATAGTTAAAACATCTACTAACGATGTACTATATTATTTAGTAAAAGAAGCTGAAGAAGCAGTTCCAACAGTTGATGAAGTAATTAAAAATAATAAAAAAGATACAACTAATAGTGCAAATGTTACATTAAACGTACCTATTGATAATGGAGATGCAGAAAAAGCATATGTTGTATATTTAGCAGCAACATCAGTAACAGGAACAAAATCTGCTGATGTAGTAGCAGTAAATATTGCAAAGGTGAATGCTGATCCAATAAATGAAGTTAATAACTTAGTTAAGAAAACAGGAACAGAAGCTACATTTGTATGGAATTATGATGAAGCAACAGAAGGATTTGTAGGATATAAAGTTGCATTATATAATGGTAATACATTTGTTACTGAACAAATAATTGGCAAAGGTGAAGAAAGAGAAATTAATTTCTTTGATGAAATGAAAAAGGCAGCTGGTAACTATACTGTAAAAGTAACAGCTGTTGCTAATAATGTTAACCATACAAATTCGGTTGAAGTAGTAAGCAGTACGGTTGGCGTTACAGCGTTGGCAACTCCAGCAAGCTTATCATTTGATACTAATACAAAAACATTATTAAAATGGACTATGGCTAATGATATACAATATGTAAATAATTATACTATTGAAATGGCAAAATATAATGCTACAAGTAAACAATATGAAGTTCTAGAAACAGCTAGTACAACTTCTACATCATATGATGTGCAATCAATGATACAAAAATATGGAATTGGTGAATATCAATTTAAAATAACTGCAAATGCTAAAGCTGATGTTTTAAGAGTTAATGCTACAACATCAACAGGTGTTAAATATATTTTAGCAGAAGGAGTTAAAGATTTAGCAGTATCAAAAGTAGAAGAAAATAGAATTACATTAGATGGAACATTATTACCAAATATTTATTCAACAACACCAACATATACCTTATACTCTAAAACAGGTAGTGGAACATATAGTAAAGTTTCTAGCAGTACTCCTTCAATTGTTAGTGGTACTATAACAGAATTACCACAAGTAGTAGGAAATTTGACTGCCGGAACAGAATATTTATTTAAATTAGTAACAAAAATTAATGATATTGAATACGTGTCTAATGAAGTTTCTGTGATAACTAAAATGACACCAATATCAACAAATGAATTAACTTATAAAGCATATACTGCAACTTCAGCTGCAGAGCCAATGGCAAATTTAACTGGTTCTAATGAAATAACATATAATGAAGAAAATGAAACTGTATATATTAAAAATGGCTCTGTTGATACAGTAGCATACTCATCAGAAAATGAAGCAATTGCAGATATAGTTTCAGTGTTAAAACAAATGACTGTAGATTCTGATAAAATTCAAATAAATAAAAATGAAATTACAAAATTAGACCTAACATCTTCAACAACAAAAATAACAACATATGACTTATCAAAGATATCAGAAAATGCAATTGTTACAATAAAAGGAAATGCTGATCGTCAAACTATAGTAAGAGGAACAGTAAAAACTATTAATTTAACAAGTGATTCTTCTGTTAAAGCCAAATTTGATCTAACAGGTTTAACCGTTACAAATAATGTTTCTGTAAAAGATGATGAATACGAATTATCAATAGGTAATAATACAGTTTTAAGTTTTGCATCAGGAAAAACTAAAGCAACAATTAATAAAGTATCATTAGAGCAAACAACTAAATTAGGAAATATAACAATAAAAGGAGATACATTTGATATTGCTGGAGGTAATAATAAATTAACTATTGATACAACAAAATCTGATAAAGATGTAACACTTAACTTTACATCTGCTCAAACTGGTTTAGACATTAAAGCAAGTGAAACACATACTGTTAAAGTGATAGGAACTAATTTAACTATTTCTACATTGTCAATTAAATCAGGAAAAGTTGATTTAACAGATAATACAACAAAATTTAGTGGTATAAAGGCTGGAAATGCTGATGCTGCTACTAAAGTTATTTTAGTAACAGATAAGGCTGCAACAGATAATAAGCAAGATGCAAAAGTTCCAACAGCTGCAACTGCATTAATTACAGGCTCTGCTTTCAAATTTAATGTAACTAATGATGGAGATGCAACTTATTCAACTACTAAAGGATCAAATGAAATTACATTAAATATAACTGCGGCTAAAGAAGTAGCAATAACAAAATAGTAATTTTATAATTATGATAAAAATGTCAGATTTGATTGAAATATCAGCAAATCTGGCATTTCTATTTTTTAAAGCCAAACTAAAAAGTTTCTAGGAAAGTATGATTTTGCAGTAAAAGTATTTGATTTTACAATTTAAAGTAATTGTATTAGTGTTAGAAATATATCATAGAAAAAATATGTATGAATTAAAAAGATATTCTAAAATAAGAAACTAAAGAAAACAACCTCACACGTGATATTGTCACGAGTGAGGTTGTTTTTTTAATAAATAATTTATTATTATTTTTCTATTTTTACACTATCTCCACCTGTAATTGTTAATTTAATTCCAGTTTTTTGAGCACTTGTAGACCATGATGCAATATCTTCTACATTTCCTAGATAGAATTTATATTCAAATCCTTCTACATCTGGATTTTCTTGTTTTGAAATTGCTATAATATTTCTATTTTGAACTGTTGCATTTGCAGTTGTCTTTGTTACTAATATAACTTCAGAATCAGTAGCATCTCCAGCTGTTACTACAGCAAATGTTGTATTTTCATCTGTTAAATCAATTATTCCCTTCTTAACTGCTAAGTTTGTAACAGTTTGATCTAAAGAAACTACTTTTACTGCATATACATTACTTGATGTAATATCTAGTCCTGTTTGAGCTCCTATAAGTTTAATTACTATATCTTTATTTACATTTGTTGCATCTACTGTTATTTTTTTAGAAGAGCCTGTAAATTCAAATCCTTCTGAAGTTACTCTTACATCACTTAATTTTGTTTCTTGAGATAAACTTACATTATTAACTATAGCTTTTGTTTTTCCAGATACGAATGTTAATTTTGTACCATTGGCAACAGTTAAATTATATTCATCATCTTTAACAGTAACAGTTTTTACTGTTAATCCGGATAAATCAAATTTTGGCTTTGTAACATTTGATTCTGTATCTAAAGTTATAGCATTTAGTTTTCCTTTTATAGTTGTTTTATGGTCTTTATTACCAATTACTGTAACTGTTGCATCTTCTGGAACCTTTAATAAATCATATGCTTTATCTGTTCCAACTTCTTTTGCTGTTAATTTTAATGTAGTAATTTTACTATTTTTTATTGTTAACTTGTCTTTGCCTCCTGTTAATTGTTTTAATACGCTAATTATATCTAAAACAACAGGATTATCTTCTGCTGTATATGCAACTACATTTGTACTATTTCTTAAATATAATGTTTCCCCATTAAATGTTATTTGATTATCAGCTTCTAACTTAGCTTTTGGATCAACATCACTTGTTTTTACGTATTCCATAAAAGTTGTTTCAGCTGTTGTAGCAATTGCTGTTGGTTCTTTTAAAGTTGTTACTGATATAGGTTCACTTACAAATTTATAAGAACCTATTGTTACTTCCAATTTGAAATTATATTTTGTATTAGTATTCAAGCTTGTTTTTGAATATGGGAAACTAGTTTTCGTTACTATGCTTCCTCCATCATAACCAGCTTTATCCTTTTCATAATATACTTTATATGTTGGAGTATCAGAATATAAGTTTTCTGGTAATAAAGTAGCTGTTAATGTTACAGAATTTGTTTTAACTTTAGATTCATCAACTGCTAAGCTAATGGCATCAGCTTTATAACATTTTACTGCCCTGAAAGTTTTATCAGCTTTTAGTATGTCCTCTTTAGCATTTGCTGTAACTGTAACTTTATATTCTCCAATCCCATTTTTTTCAATTATTGAAGCTAAGTCAAAATATGTTTCTGTTCTACTATCTACAGTTATAACCCTATAGTTAGAAACTTCATTTTTATCATATTTTTCTACTTTAACGTTATAACCAGATATATCAGGCACTTCAGATATTGTTGGAATGTTTTGCCAAGTTATCAATGTACCAGTAACAGTAGGTGTCGTACTATTGCTTGATATTACAGGGTTTACAGAAATGCTTACTGTTTTCGTAGATTCAATTGAACTTTCATAATCAGCATTGTTAGCAAGTGCAATTACTGATACAGTATAACTTCCTGAACCTTCTTTTTTAATAATATCAAAGAAGTTAACTTCTTTTGCATTACCTTTTTCAACAGTTTCTTCTGCTAAATAGCTACTAGATTTTTTTAGGATAACTTTATATCCAATAAATCCTGCTTGATTTTCATCATATTGCGAGCCCCAAATAACAGTAGCTTTTGTTCCAGATTTTAAATTCAAATCTTCAACTTTTTTTAGTTGAGGGGCATCTATCTTAGCTACATTTACAGGAACTGCACTTGTAGATTTTGTTCCTGTTTTTGATGTTGATGCTAAATATACAACGTATGCTTTATTAGCTTCACCATTATTAATAGTTATATTTAATGTTCTTTCTTTACTATTATTTGTATTTTTAGTTCCGTTTTTAAGTACTTCATCAACTGTTGGAGCTGGTTCGCCAATTTCTTTAACTAAATAATATAAATAATCATCTTCTTTAGAAGTAATTGATTTTAAAGAAATTGTTTTTGCTCCTGTACGGTCTACAGTTACATATTTTACTATTGGAGTATCTGATCTTTTTGTTATTGTATATGTTTTTGATGCCACATTTCCGTCTTCGTCTTTAACTATTGCTTCTATATTTAAAGTTCCATCAGCTAAAGAACTTAAGTCTATTCCTTCAAATCTCCATTCTGTTTCAAATCCTGTTAGTTTTTTAGTTAATGTAAGAGTTTTTTGTTTTTCTCCTACTCCTGAATCCTTTATTATAACATCTAAGTTAACAGAAGTTTTATTTTCTGTTAATTTTGCTAAAATGGTAGCACTATTAACATTTGATGCATTTATTTCTCCTTTTTCATTAGATAAACTTGATGCTGTTGTTACTTCAGTTGGAGCAACTAAATTTCTATAAGTAAATGTTTTTATTTCTTCAAATGAATCTTGTTCATCTGATACTCTTAATGTATATTCTTTATTTACTTGTAATACTGGAGTTGGGTCTATTTTATAAGTATTATTTTGTTCTGAAGTAGCTTCTACTAAATTACCATTTAGGTAAAATCTAGCTTTTTCTACACTTTTACTTAATTGTAATGTTATATCTCCATTTTTTATCTCAAAGTTAACAATTTGAGTTTCCTGAACTTCTTGGTCTGGCAAAAACACTGAAAGTGTTGAGAATACTACACTTTGACAATAATCATATTAAAATAAAAAGGATATACAGCAATGAATATCTAAATGAAATAAACCTAAAGATGTGAATGAAGTAAATTTTATTTTGGTAAAATAATAGATATGAAAAATAGTAATAAAAACATTAAAAAGTGTCGATTAAAAACCTTAAAAAGTGTCGACTAACTCTTGACTGTTTATTTAAAAATGCTATATCGAATGGCAATAAGGTAAATATAAATTCTTTTAAAAAAATGAGTTAGGATAAAGAACTTTTGAATAAAGATTTTTGTTCTATCTATCAAACGTTTTCATGATTTTTTACAAATTTACCTTCTGTATACCAATTGGAATTTATTTTCTTCAATCTTTTCACTTTCTATTTTTTTATTTTATTAAATAAAGCCTTACTATACCAATAAGTGAAATATAAACATTTTAAGAATAAATATTCAAGTTTTTGAATTTTTTTATGATAATAACATCAAAAAAATAGGTAAATTTTGGATCTAGCTTAAATTTACCTAAAAATGATTATTAGATTTTTATTTAATTTTTTTATTTAAATATTTCTCCACTAAATTTATTAATTCTTTAGCTGTCTTAATCTGTTCTTCACATTCTTCTTTAGTTACAATATAAAAATCAACATAGTCACTTTTTTCTCTAAAAAATCTTGCTGTACTTACTTTTTTTCCTAATTCTTTTGGAAAAATTTCAGTATTTATATAATTTTGGTTAAAATACGCTATTACAGAGGAATGTTTCTTAAAATCTGTTTCTTCTATTGCTAAAATTGCTTTTATTGCGTGAAAAATCGCATAATATGCTCTATTACTAGCACCTTTAAATTTATTTATATTTAATAGTGCAATAGCTTCCTCTAGATTTTCTTTTGATTGCTCTAATCTATAATTTGATAAATCTTTAATTTCATTATTATCCATTTAGGAGAACCCCCTCATTCATTACATTTTTATAAAAAGACATATATTGAGCTCTTTTATTAAAAACATCAATATTCTCTACAATAGGAGATAATAAAATATTATATTTTAAATCTAAATCGTAACTATAATCTAATACTATTTTTTCTAAATTTTTAATTTCACTAGAATTGGACTTTACTAATATCATGATGTCAATATCACTAACTTCTCCATTAATACTTTGTTCTCCTCGAGCATAAGATCCGTATAAAATGATTTTTTCTATTTTATTGTCTAGAATATTAAATAAGCCTTCAATATACTCATCTAAAATATTTTTTAATTTACTAGGCATAATTTACCTCCATTATTTTAATTTAGGTTAATTATAACATAAAAAACAAAAATATGCCATTGATTATTTAATTTGTAAAAATTTTATTATATTTTTCAATATAATTATTGTAAATGTTCAGTATTTTCAACGCTTTCAGCGTTTTACCAGACCAAGAAGTTCCAGACTATGATATTAAAGTTGTTTTAAATGATAAATATGTAAATAATGTAAATGAATCATCTGTTGGAGCTAACATTGTTATCCCAAATAAAGATAACGAATTAGAAACAAAAAAAAGAGTAAAATTGGTTATAGTAAATGAAAATGGTAAAAATGGTGAAGCATTAAAGAAATCTGGTAAAGAAGTAATATATACTATTCCAGCACATACAAGTTCTGTCCCTATCACTTTTGATGCAACATTAAATGAAAATAAAATTCCAGAAGGAGTTACTACCTTGAGATTAGTTTCAGAAGATGGAAAAGAAACACTTTCTGAATTTACAATTGATAAGCACACAAAGGAAATAGCTAATTTAAAAGTAACAGATCAAAAAGCAACACGTAATGGATTATCAAAAGGTACAATTTCATTTAATACTTATGGAACATATAATGGAAAAACAGTAAATGCTAAAGCATTGTATTATATATGTAATAATAATTCTACAATAAGCAAGTTTAATGTTGCAACTGCAAATAAAATAGATATTACTGACAATAAAATTGAAGGTGCAGAAGTTACTGGTTTAGCGAAAGTAAATCCTTATTATGTTTTTTATGTATTAGAGGATGAATTTGGTAGTAGAACAGCTGTTACTTCGACTGATACAAAAACAATAAAAAATCCATTAGTAATTATTCCAACAGACAAAGAAGATGATAAAAAAACTGTACCAGAAATTGAAGAAGTTACTTCTCCAGATTTAGATAGAGAAACAAATATTAATACAGCAGCTTATACTTGGAAATTAAAGAAACATACTGATACAGATGATACTTCTACTAAAACAGTTATTTCTTTATATAAAGATGGTAAATTAGTTGCAACTAAGGAAGTTAATAGTTCAGTAACAAGTGTGGCTCTTAGTAATTTCAAAGATGAAAAGAATCAAAATGTTATGGAAACAGCAGGAACATATAAAGTTTCTGTATATGTAAAAGGTACTTTAAATGCAGAAGCTTCTGAAACAAAATGGTCAGATGAGAAAACAGTTACTCCTTTAACACCAGTTACAGATATTGCATTTACAACAAACTTAAAGAATGAAAAAATATTGTCTTGGAAGAGTGAAACTTATGAATCTACCCCAAGAGCAATTGCTGGATATAAAGTTGAATTAGCCGAATATAATGATACTAAAAAAGAATTTAATACTTACAATTCAATTGTAAATGTTAATAGTGATGAATTTTCAACAAATTTAACTATAACACCAGGTACAATGTATAAAGCAAGAGTTACAGTTCTTGCAAAAACTGGCAAACCATTATCAGTTGTAAATTCTGAACCAACAGAATCAAAAGAATTTATTTATACAGGACTTGAACACATTGAGTCAACAGATGATACAGTAATAATGCAAGTTAATCCGGCAATAAAACTTACCGGAAAAACAACAAGCTATAAAGTTCAAGTTTGGGAATACAACACAGCAGAATCTGGTGGAATAACTGAAGGTCTAATTAGTCAAAAACCAATTGAGACAAAAGATGTTACTGTAAATAGTGTTACGGGTAAATTTGAAATAAAAGGATTAGACAATAGCAAAGTATATGCTTTTAGAGTAATTGTAGACGTAGACGGATTTCAAGGTATAACAAACTTTGTATATGGCATTGGTATGAAGAAAACAATGCCTGAAATTAAAAAATTAAAAGTATTAAAGCCAGAAGTAGAGGCAAATGAACATGAAATTTCAATTTTAGGTGATGGCTTAAGCATCAATGGAGTAGACTATAAAGATCTTACTCAATATCCAGATAAATTAGTTGTGGTAAAAAATATTGTATCTAAATTATCAGAAGGTGACATATTAACATATACACCTGAAAAACTTACGGTTGAATTAGGCACTTTATCAGATTCTAGAGATTTCACAAGTCTTGACTTGTCAAAGACTACTTTAGAATTAGTTGGTGATGATCATTTAAGAACTATAACTACAGCAGGGGCTAAAGAGATTATATTATCAGCTAAAGAAGAAGAAAATGTTGCAAGATTTAATACAACAAAAATGGCTTTAGCAACAGGAGGCAGAATAGTTGCAAATGATAAAGCTTATCTTACAACATCTACTTCACAAGACATAGTTATTGGAACTAGTGCTAAAGTTAATTTTAATACTGTAGTAGATATATCATCATCAAAAGAAACAAAAGTAAAATATAGTTTTGCTGATTCAAAAGCAACTATTGCGGTTGATCCAACAACAGAAGCTAATGAATTAAAATTTAACAGCACAACAGCTATAGATGTTATAATTAGTGGTGACAATTCTAATGTTCAAACACAAGAAGGAAGCATTGCAATCACAGCTAAAGGAGCAGTTACTGTTAAAGGAACAAATGGAATGAATGTAAATAGCAATATAACAGTAGATGCAACAAATGGAAATGTTACATTAAGTGCAAAAGAATTATCAGGAAAACAAAATGTAAAAGTAACAACTAGCAAAACAACAAGTAGTACTGTTAAAGTTAAATCTGAGATAGCTTCTCCAGTTAAATTATCTAACTTTGCCTTAAGAAAATATGATTATTCTGTTACAGCAGACAAAACTATATTAAATAATTTAATAACAAAATCAGGAGATAAATATTTAGTTTCTGGTGAAGATGAAAACAATATTAAAAAGGTTGAAGTACTTAATAAATTTTTAACAGCATTTCTTGGAGAAGAAGATCAAGGTGCTAAAATAACAGTTAATGCAAATGAAAAAGACGTAACTATTGTTTTACCAGCGGGAGTCAAAACATATGAAGTTGGTGGACTTTTAGGAAATAATTAATAATAATTTTGATAATTAAAATTTTATACACAAAAATTCCAGTGATTTCTCACTGGAATTTTTGCTTTCGGGGTTCTATTCTAGGACACCCTCTAATTACTTTTATTTCTATTCTAACATTACATCCTTATTGTCTAGTTTTTTAATTATCTTAGGCCTTCAATTTTTACTTGTTGAACAACACCTTTATTATCTTTAGTATCCTTTGCAAATGTGATTGTTACTAAAGATTGATTTTTGTTAACTGTTATAGTAGCATCATATTTTGCAATAGATTTACCATTGTTGTCAGTTCCAGTTAATCCAAATTTAGCTAGATAATCATTTACTAGTTTAAAGTTTGCTTTAGTTGCATCTACGTCTTCAACAGGAGATGAAGAAGATGTACCTTTATCTGTCATAACTTTAACATCTCCTATTGCCTCTATTAATGCTTGTTTATCAGTTTCATCATTATAGTCATATTGTTTAATTTTTAATTTATTCATATTGAATGGTGCAACTACTGAAGCAAATGCTTTTACTGTATCATTCTTTGCTCTAGTAGTAGGACTTACTGTATAAGAAACTGTTACAGATTGATGTCCTGTTAATTTTTCGTCTAATAAATCAACTGCTCCATCTATTGTTGTTACATTTATTGTACTTGCAACTGAAACTGTTGGTGTAACTTTAACATTTCCTTTTCCATTAAGTGTTATATTTCCATTTAATGTTCCTGTTCCATCTACTGTAAGTGTTAAATCTTTAGCAAAGTTTTTAACTTCTAAATCGCTAGTAGCATTAACTGTTGTTTTTGTTACTGTAAGTGCTTTATCTCCAACTTTTACAGGAGTTTCTTTGCTAGCTTTTACTGTATAGAAATTAGCTGTATTAGCAAATGTAACTGTTGATCCCTCTGCAACTACTACATTTTTTGTACTTCCCACTTTAACTGTAGCATCTGTTATAACTATTCTATTATTTTTAGCTTTAAGATTTTGTATATCTATAACTCCACCTGGTGTTCCTTTTATATTAATTTGTGCTGGATCATTGTCTTCTGTTGATTCTAATGTTTGATTATAAGAATTTCCAGTAATGTTAACTATCATATCTTTTGCACTTGCTGGTAATTTCCTTGCTTTAGCAGAATTATCAGTAGTTGATATTGATATTGATACTTCATTAGGTGTAGTTGTAGAATATGTGATATGATCATTATCTTTTAAAACTTTAACAATTTCAGTAACTTTTGCTAATTCAACATAATCAGAAACATTATAGTCAACACCATCTATACTAACGACTGAACCATTAACTCTGATTTTCCCATTTCTAGTATCTGCATTAGTAGTTACTTCTTTATTATCAATGTTAAACATTGCTTTCTTTGTTCCTAAATCTACAAATTTAGATTCGCCTTTAACTGTTCCGTTTAATCCTTGAACTGTAGCTACTAATTTAATAGCATATTCTGTTCCTCCAGTTAATCCTTTAACCGAAAATCTTCCACTTGATTTGTTAACTTCTACCGCTTGGTCATATTGTGAAGCTCTAATATATTTTGCTTCTGTCATAGAACCCGTTTTATAGTTAGGGTTAAGTGTATAAACCTCTACACTATATGTTGGAGTTTTTCCAGATATAGTATTGTCTTTTTTAGAAGTTGAACTAATTGAAGTTAATTCTAATGCTGCTTCTGAAGAAGTTGCAGAGTTTGTTACAACTTCTGGAGTTTCAAGTTTAAAGAATTCTTTTGAAACTGTTGGTAATGAATTAGCTTCTGATAATTTGTGACCACTTTTTGCTAAAGCTATTACTTGGGCTTTATATAATGTATTTTCAATAATATTTGTTGGATTTACTATTTTAACTACTGTGGTATCATCAGAATCTATAACTTGAGAATCTGTTATTTTTGATTCTTTGGCAAAATCTTTATAAGCTTTTGCTGTTTGATCATAGTCTGATACATATACTTCATATCCTGGACTAGATACGTCTAGTTTATTATGAGGTGTTTTCCAAGATAATTTATCATATTCTGTACCATTTTCCATATATCTTATATATTCTACGGAGCTAACTGAAGCTATTGGACTAACATTTACTGTATTTGATTTAGTCGTTTCTGAAGGTGCTATTGTATTATTACCTTTACCGAATACTTCTACATAATATTCTCCAGCGTCTTTAACTGTTGGAGTAAATGAGCTAAGAGCTATTTGAACTGTTTTTCCACTACTAGATCCTGTTATTTCTTTTTCAGCAATTGTTTTACTATCTTTATATAGAACTGCTTGAAATTTATCTGACGTTGTCATATTCTCAGAAGTTGTAATTGTTATTTTTGCTGAAGATGTACTTGTTTCATTTTCTAAGTTTGGCATTTCTACTTTAGTTACTGTTTTTGCATTTTTAGTATAAGTAGCACTTGGAATAGTTGCTTTAACTACATTAGTATTGTCATCTGATGAATTACATAAATGTTTTGAAATGCTTCCATATTCATCTTCTAATATAAAATAAACATCATAAGCTTGATCTGAAACATCTAATTTAACTGGGGCATCAGTTACTTTGTTATCAGTAACATTTATAACTCCTGAATAAGAACCATTTTCTTTAAAATTTGCTACAGATGGTTTACTACTATTAAAAGTTTCAGTTTTATAATAAGCTTTTACTATTTTTACATCTGATTGAATATTAAATGATACTGAACCCGCATTATTTCCTGTACTTGCTGGACGAGCACCTTTTATTCCAACTATTTTAGCTTTATCTACTTCTTCTGTATGTTTTTCAATAGTAAATGTAGATAAAACTTCTCCTGTTTCATAGTTAGCTCCTTTCGTTCCTGCAGCTATTACTTTTATAGTATTTACACCGTCTGGCATATCTGTATATTTTGTAGTATCAATTGATACAGGTATTTTACTTGTATATGCTTCTAATGTATAAGGTCCAGCTAATGCTGTAGTTTCAATTGTTCCATCTGCTTTAACTGCATAGAAATAAATATTTTCTAATTTTTCTTCTAATTGAGATGTTACTGTTAACATTCCTTTTACAGCATTTTCATTTTGATTATTTACATACTTCTCATTAAGAGTTACAACATAGTTAGTCTCTTGAACTTCTTGTTCTGGATCAGTTGGTAATGTTTCTACTGTATAGTCTACTGATCCGATTACATACTTAGCAACTGTTGAAGCATCTGCCATATCAACTCCATTATGTGCTCCAACGTTTGCAGCTTCTAATTTAGCTCCACTTAGAGTTTCTAATCCTACTACATGTTTAGCTATTGCTGATGCATCTGTCATTTCAACTAGACCATTTCCGTCTATATCTCCATATAATACAACAGTATAGTCTCCATCAGCAGTAGTTATAGTTGTTCCTGTTCCTACTGGTGTTGTTGTATCTGTAATGTTAGTTACAGTTTTACCTAATTTTTCTGCTACATCAGCTACTGTTACTTTAGTATCTTTTGAATCTGTTTTTACTCTAAAGCTTACATATTTATTTGTTCCTACTGTATATACTCCACTTTCTACTCCAGCTGTTGCTGCAAGACTTGTTAGTGGAAGTACATTACCTGCTAGCATACTTGCGATTGCTAGTGTTGATATTATTTTTTTACCTTTATTCACTTTTCATTCCTCCCGAAAGTATAAATTTTTATATTTTAAATTTTTAAATAAATATAAATCTTATATTTCTACTTTTTTATTTTGCTTTTTTTACCATTAATACAAATGCTGCTACTACTATTGCTGCGATTCCTACAACATATAAAGGTGCTCCCGTTGGTGCTAATTCACCACTTGGTGCTTTTGTAGGTGTTGTACTTGTAGATGGTTTTGTACTTGGTTTTGTACTTGGTTTTGTGCTTGGTGTTGTAGATGGTTTTGTGCTTGGTGTTCCTTCAGATGAAACTTCAACACTTACTTTTGGTTGTTCAACAGTTTCTGTTGTGCTTCCAAGTTTTCCATCAACTACTTCAAATTCTCCGTTACCTGTAGCTCCTTTTTTAACTTTGAAGTGAACATCTATTGTAGTAACGCTTGCACTTGTAGTAAATACACCTACAGTAACTTGACCAGCTACATTTGGATTAACAAATACAGTTCCTGTATTTGATGTTGCTCCTTTTCCTTCGTCTTTTCCATATGTAGTATCTAATTCAAATCTTGTTGCATCATATTTTAATGTAAAGTTTGTTCCTTCAACTGCGTTAGTTAATTTTACTGTAACAGTTACTTCTCCTTTATCATTTACTTTTGATGATGTTAATGTTGCTGCACTAACAGTGCTAATAAGTGTTGCTACTAATAACATAGTAACGACTGCAATTGCTAATAATTGTTTTTTCATTTTTAAATTCCTTCTTTCTTAAAATAATTTTTTCTTTTTAGTGTGGCATATATATTAATATACCTTTTTAAGTCTCCTTTGCTATGCAAACTACTCTATTTGCACCCGATGGGGTACATGTATAAATAGTTACCTTTCTTTTGCCATCATTATTTTGTTCTAAAATTGATAGGTCTCGTGGTCCGCAGGTAAACATATCGCTAACAATATAATTAACCTTTGTTTTTGTTTCACGATTAATCATATAAAGAGTATCTTCATTCTTTTTTAATTCAGACAATCTTTTTAGTATACCTCCCCAATTATGACCACATATAACAATGTTGCCAGGCTCATTTACACCAGGACCATAAAATTTAGTAACTGATAATTTTAAGCTATCATCATCACATACTTCTAATATGTTGTTGTCTACTCCTATTTTATCTATTACAAGTCTTCCTAAGACCTTGTAGTTTCCCATTTTTTCAGGGATATAATCAACATTAACAATTTCTTCATGTTTATTGTTTTGTTCATCTTCTACAATAGGATTTATTGTTCCAATTGCTTTATTTTTATTTTCAAGCAATTCATTTTCTAAGAGTAAACCAATAATAGCTAAAATAATTAGTGCTAAAATAATGCTTATAACTTTAACATTTTTGCTATGTTGCCTTTTGTCCTTAGCATAACGCGCCATTTCTTACTAACATTCACCTCCTTTAATTTCCAAATATATTTAAAATTATCATGCCTTTTTATAACCTAACTTAGGTTATCGAACATATTTTAACCTATTTAAAAATAATTGTCAATAACTAAAAACAGAATATTTTAAATTTTTTTAGGGAAACTTGTCTTTTGTAATTTTTTTATAATTTAAAATTTTATAATTTCTTATTACGCATTGCTTGTTTTTGTAAAAATTGAACAAATTCCGTTCCAAATTCCTAGTAGTATTTTCCCTATGACTTGAACGATTGTTTTTATTATACTATTTGATTCGTAAAAGTTCATTATTATATTATGAGTAGGTGGAAATACCCAAAGGCATATACATATTGCAATAATTATTAAAATTGCAATTAAAAAATCTCTATAGTTTTTCCAAGTCCATTTATATTTTATTTTATAGCCTAATCTTCTTAAATATCCCTCGTAGGCTTCTTGATATTTTTGTTCATATTGTTGTTTAATCTCATTTTGCATTTTTCTCTCTATTTCATTTCGTCTTTTTAATTCTTCTTGCATATTTTGATACTGTGTATTTTGATTTTCTTCATTATTATAATAAGAAGAATTTTTTTCTATTTTTGCTTCTCTTTCCTCTTTTAGCTGAGTATCATAAGCTTTTCTTTTAGTTTCATCTATTAAAACATTATATGCTTCATTAATTTGTTTCATTATTTTTTCTGCTTCTTCTTTTTGTTCTATAGGTTGTAGGTCTGGATGATACTTTTTTGCTAATACTTTATAAGCCTTTTCTATTATTTCTTTTGAAGCTGTTTCGCTTACCTCCAATATTTCATATAATGTTTTCATAAATTTCTCCTCTTATTTTTTCCACTAATATTATACCATTTATTACCACAAAAAAATAGTATTTTTATAAATATTTTTATAATCGTAGTATTTTTTAAATGTTTATGATATAATATGTTTACTTATGTCGTAAAAAGGGGTTGAACATCTTGAAATTAACACAAGATAGCGAAGTATTAGCTGAAAATAAAGTTTTAATTTTATATATATTAAATAAACTTGGTATGCCAATTACAAATGATAGCTTACTTAGACTTGTTTTAAATGTTATAGATATGAATTATTTCTATTTTCAACAGTTTTTGTTAGATTTACTAGAAAATAAGTATATTTCTTGTTTTGAAAAAGAAGGAAAAAACGTTTATCAAATTACTGAAAGTGGAAAAAATGCTTTAAATTTGACTAATAGCATATTGCCTGGAATTATAAAGTTAAAAATAGATACTTCTTTTGAAAATAATTTAAAAGAAACAGAAGAACAAGAATCTATTACTGCTGAATTTACACCTATAAGTGAAAATGAATATACTGTAACTTGTAAAATTAATGAAAAAAATAATTGTATTTTTCAAATAAGTGTTTTTACTGGTTCTCGTGAAGAAGCTAAAAAAATTGTAGACAATTGGAAGGAAAATGCTTATAGAATTTATCCAGAAATTTTAAATTCATTAAACAGTTAAATTTGTTTGTTACAATTCACAGTTAATTATAAATTTTAGAGTAGCCACTTGCATTTTCATAAATATAAATTAAAAAAATGATGCTAGCTGTTCAAGCTAACATCATTTTTATTAATATTGTCTTCCCCATATTACCATTTTATCTGCTTTTTTGCCACAACATACACATGTATCTGAAATATGCTCTTGATTAAATGGAATACATCTTGATTTTGCTCCTGTTAGTTCTTTAATTTTGTCTTCACAGGCTTCATCTCCACACCACATAGCTTTAATAAAGCCTTGGTGTTCATTCATACTCTTAGTAAATTGTTCTAAATTAGTTGCTATTGTTGTTTTCTCTTCTAATCTTTTTTTGCATTCTGCAAACATATTTGCTTGTATATCTTCTAATAATTTTCCTAGCTCTTTTGATAAGTTTTCTAGTTTTACTTCTTGTTTTTCTAAAGTATCTCTTCTTACTAAAATACAAACTCCGTTTTCAATATCTCTTGGACCCATTTCTATACGAACTGGTACTCCTCTCATTTCCCAATCATTAAATTTATAGCCTGTAGAATAACTATCTCTTAAGTCTAGCTTTACTCTATACTTTTCTAAAAGATTATTATATATTTCTTGTGCTTTTTCTGTTACTCCTTCTTTATGTGCTGCAATTGGTACAATTACTACTTGAATAGGTGCTACTCTTGGTGGTAATTTTAGTCCTCTATTATCTCCATGAGCCATAATAACTCCGCCAATTAATCTTGTAGAAACTCCCCAAGATGTTTGATAAGCATATTCTTCTTTTCCATCTTTATTTTGAAATTTAATTTCAAAAGGTTTTGTAAAATTTTGTCCAAAATAATGTGATGTGCCAGATTGAAGTGCTCTACCATCATGCATCATTGTTTCTACTGTATATGTACTTTCTGCTCCTGCAAATTTTTCACTTGGAGTTTTTTCTCCTTTTACAACTGGAATTGCTAGTAAGTCTTCTATTACTCTTTCATATATTTCAAGCATTTGTATTGTTCTTTTTTTAGCTTCTTCTTCTGTTGCATGTATTGTATGACCCTCTTGCCATAAAAATTCTCTTGAACGTAAAAATGGTCTTGTTTCCTTTTCCCAACGAAGCACATTACACCATTGGTTATATACCATTGGTAAGTCTCTCCATGAGCTTAACCATTTTGAATACAAATTAGAAAACATTGTTTCTGATGTTGGCCTAATGCATAATTTTTCTTCTAGCTCTTCTCCTCCACCTTGTGTTACCCATGCTACTTCTGGTGCAAATCCTTCTACATGGTCTTTTTCTTTTTGCAATAAGCTTTCTGGAATAAGCACTGGAAAATATACATTTTCTACTCCTGCTTTTTTGAATAAATTGTCCATATATTTTTGAATATTTTCCCAAATTGCATATCCATAAGGTTTAATTGCTATACATCCTTTTGTATCTGTATAATCTGCTAAATCTGCTTTTTTTACAATATCTGTATACCATTTAGCAATATCATCTTCTATATTAGTAATTTCTTTTACAAATTCTTTATTATCACTCATTTTATATTCCCTTCTTGCCTATTTATTGTTAATTATAAAGGCATTTTCATTATTATATTATTGTTGTGTTTCTCTTTCGGGCATGGGTGCCTCTAAAATTGGCTCTTCTTCTATTTTTGGCTCATTTATTTCTTCATCATTTGAAGTTTGTTTTTCATTTTCTTCTATAATATCATCTATTACAATTTGTTTATTTTCATCTAATTTATATCTTGGTAATTCTGGAAGTTCTTCTAAACTATTAAATCCAAAAATTCTAAAAAATTCTGATGTAACTCCATAGGTTCCAGGTTTTCCTGGTGCATCTAATTTTCCTGTTTCTTCTATTAAATTATAGTCTAATAATTTATATATGGTTCCATCTGAATTTACTCCACGAATAGATTCAATTTCTGCTCTAGTAATTTTAGGATTATAGGCAATAATAGCTAATGTTTCTATTGCTGCTTGAGATAAGTTTGGTTTGTTTCTTTTATCTAAAATACTATATAAATACTCATAGTATTCTTGTTTTGTGCATAATTGGTAGCTTTCTCCTATATTTATAATTTGAAGTCCTCTGTTTTGCTCCATATAATCTTGCTTCATGCTTTCTATTATTGTAATAATTTCTGATGAACTAAGTTCTAAAGCAGACATTAATTCTTTTATTTTTACTTCTCTTCCTACTGCAAAAAGTATTGCTTCTATAATTCCTTTTGTTTTATTTATTTCCATTAAAATTACCTCTTTTTCTTATCTATTATGTCATGTATTTAACAGTATGTCAAGAAATATTGACATCGTTTTTTTATTATGGTAATATAAATTTAGTTTTAAATGATGGGAGTGATTTAAAATGGAAGAAGATGAAGATAATGTTAATGTAGAAAATAAAGAACCCAAAAAAATAGAAATAGTTACTGGAGATGGTGATTTAACAATTTCTCCAGTTACCAGATATATAGAAGTAGAAAAACCAAAACCAAAAGAAAATAGAGAAATTGTTATTCCAGAAGTTAAAAATACAATTTCTAATGAAAAAGATAGTTCTTCTAAAGAAGATAATTCTAATGAATAATTTAAAAGTTAAAAATAAAGAGGCTTAAATTGCCTCTTTATTTTCATTTTCTATGTTTTCTTCTTTTATTTCTTCATTTCCGTCTTGATTTGCAACTTCTAAACTAGAAACAGATACTTCATAAGCTACTTTCTTTTCTACTGTTCCGTCTTCATGTTTCTTTTCATATTCTCTAGATTGAACTCTACCAATAATTCTTACTTCTGTTCCAACTGGTACATTTTCGCAAAATCTAGCATTTCTTCCCCATGCAATACATGGAATATAATCAGATTTGTTATATGCTCTATTTACTGCTAATAGAATATCTGAAATTTCTCTTCCAAATGGTGTTTTACGATAAATTGGTTTTTTACAAATAAATCCATCTAAAATTACTTCGTTAGATACTTGATCTTTTCTAGTTTCTACTTCTTCATCTTGCTCTTCAATAAATTCTATGTCTTTAGCAAAAACTGTTAAAATTAATTTGTTTTTTACACTGTCATAACTATTATATGATCTAAATTGACCATCGATTTTTAAATTGCTATTTACTGCTACATCTTTAATAGTTAATAATCTTTCTGAAATTGTTACTGGAATAATGTCTGCATTTCCACTTAAACGTGGTACACTTAAATCAAATATGTAAAATTTTTCTCCATAAATTTCGTGACTAAATCTTTTTTCACTTGTTACCTTTCCAACCAATGTTATATGGTTATTATCATCATAATTTGTATTCAATTTAATTTCCTCCCTACATTTGTTTCTCTTTTTAGTTTATTCATTGTATGTATAATTTAGACTAATTACCAGTCATATTTTATATTATACTACATTTTTTTGGATTTGTCTACATAAAATGTTATTTTTTTCATTTATTTCCATTTTATTGGCAATATAATAGTTCAAGTATTACTAATTCCATAACTGCATAAGCATTTAAATTGTTTGGTAAATCTCTTGTTATTTCTTGTAATTCTATTTTTTGTTCTTTTGAATTTTCTATAGTTCTTTGTACACATACCATAATTTTTCCCTCTTCTACACTAGAGGTTGTAACTGTTGCTTTATTATTAAATCCATAAGTAATTAAATTAAAACTTAAATCTTCTAATAGATTTAAATTTTCTGTAATGTCTGCATTAAAAACAACATATTTTGCATTTTGAATTATTTCTCTAATTACTTGTTTATTTTGATTGATTCTTTTTCCAATGACAATTGTTTCAAATTTAATGTTTCTTAAATTTTTAATAGTATGCTCTCTTAAAAAGAAGATTTGCTCTTGTTTAAAATTCTTTTTCTTTAATTCTTGGGATATATAATTTTCATTATTTCTTTCTGTTAGAATTCCAACCAAAGACATTTTTTATTACTCCTTTTTTTAATAAGTATACCATTAAAAAAAATGTTTATTCAAAAAAAGGAAATTTTACTTTAATTTTTGAGTGCCATTATTATCTATTACATAATTATCTTTATAAATCAAATTAGATACTGTAACTATTTCATAACCTGACTTTTTAATATTATTTAGTAACATTTCTAAGCTATCTGCTGTGTGCTCTGTTCCATTATGCATTAATATTATAGAGCCATTTTGTAATTTTCCATTAATTCTTTCCCACATTTTTTCTCCTGTTAATCCTGTATAATCTAAAGTGTCTAAATTCCATTGAATTGCTGTATGTCCTGCTAATTTTGATGCTCTAATTACAGTATTATTATATTCACCATATGGTGCTCTATAAAGAGTTGTTTTCTTTCCTGTAATTGCCTCTATTTTTTGTGAACAAGTTTCTATTTGCTTTATATTGTCTTCACTACTTAAATTATTAACATGTGGATGTGTGTCAGAGTGGTTTGCTATTTCATGCCCTGCATCCGCCATTTTCTTTAAAGCTTCTGGATATTTGTCTGCCCACTCCCCTACAACAAAAAATGTTATTTTTACCTCATTTTTTTCTAATATTTTTAATATGCTTTCTATATCATCTGCATTCCATGCACAATTCATTGTTAAGGCTACTTTATTTTCATTTGTTTGTACATTATAAATTGGAAGTTCCTTTGAATTAGAAGATGTAACTATTGTATTAGAAACATTATTCGTAACTGTAAAAGCTATTACAAATAAAGCTATTACTGTACTAAATGTAGCTAAGTAAGAATATATTTTTTGTTTATTTAAAACTATAAACATATATTTGTCCTCCTAAAATTTGTTAGTTAGTATAGTAATTATAAGTTTTAGAGTAGCCACAGCGGTACGATTATATGTTTTTTCGTGCTTTAGACGAGAAAAAACATATATCGTACGCAAGCGACGTGGCGGATAATTTTAATACTGTTAATAGTAACTAAATATATGCTTGTTTTTATATTTTATGCTTTTCATTTTCTAAAACTATTCATGCCTAATTATAAACTAGCAACATTTTTTATCACTTTTTGTCGATTTTTTTCATAGTATATATAAAGTTTAAAAGAAAGGATGAAAATTAATATGGAATATGATAAAAATGTATGCCCAGTTTTAAATGTAGATGGAGTTTTAGCTACTGGAAAACAATTTGATTTAGACATTACTTTACCAGAAGATAATAGAACTGTTATTTATGGTGTTATTAAAGATTGCTATCAAGATCCTGTTTGCGATGCTGTAGTAAAATTAATTGAAGTAGTTAATAATTGTGGTAAAGAAGAAAGAAGACCAGTTTCTCATACTTTTACAGATAAAGATGGAGAATTTGTTTTTGGACCTCTTTGCTCTAACCGTTTATATGAAGTTCAAGTATGGGCTGACCAAGTAAAACATTGTAAAGTTTGTACTTCTTGCAAACATGAAGGCAAATGCTTAAAAGGTGTTGAACTTGAATGTCCTCCATGTGAAGTAAAACCATGTGAAAAGCCTTGCGATGGACATTATGACAAACCATGTGAAAGACCTTGTAAATAATAAAGTTATTAAAAAAATCGTTTGCTTTTGCAAACGATTTTTTTATATCATTCCCATTCTTTTAGCTAGTTGCTTACCTTTTCTCATCATTTTTCTTTTATTTTCTCCCATAGTTTCTGCATACATCATTGCAATTCCTGCAGTTACAATTCCACCAATTAACATACCTTTTACAAATTTCATTTTAGTCCTCCTTTAATAATAATTTAACTATTGTTTAGTATGTCTAATTTTTTCTTTTATATACATCTTATACCAAGAATATATTTCATATATAGCAATTAATATTAAAAATGCACCAAATAACTTTCTTAGCAAATCCACATTCATTTTGCTGCTTATTTTCGCAGTAATTCCTGCTGTAATTACTCCAATAATTATAACCACAGCCACTTCTTTCCAAAGAATATTTTTATTTTTAAAGCTTACTATAATTGATGTAATTGCTGTTGGAATATAAAAAATTAGATTAATTCCTTGTGCTATATGTTGATCTAATTTTAAAAAAATAGAAAGGAGAAGAATTAATATTGTTCCTCCTCCCATTCCCATTCCGACTAACAATTCCAGAAATAAAACCTATTAGTAATTCAAACATTTTAACTTTCCCATTTTCTAAATTAACATATTAATTCCAGCATATACTAAAAAAGCTGCAAAAGCAATTTTTATATATTTGTCTGGCAATTTATTAAGAAGCTTTGCACCAAACAGGCCTCCGAGTTATTCCGCCTATGGCACATAATATTCCAGTTTTCCAATTTATAAGTTCACTTTTTCCGTAAAATATTGCAGTAATTATTACCATTGGTAAAATGCAAAAAATTGAAGTTGCTCTTGCTTTTTTTGGTTCCATTTTTAGTACATATAAGAAAGCTGGCACCAGTATAAGTCCTCCTCCTGATGTGAAAAGCCCATTAATTATTCCAGCAGTTAAACCTATTAATATTTTTTTCCACATAATGCCTCGCTTTTTTGTTTTTATTATGTACTTTTTTCATTTTTATTATACATTTTTAACTTGTATTTTTGAATTTCTTTTAATGCTGCTTGTGTTAAAATGTTATCACATTTTAACATCTGTGCAATTACATTGTTTTTTATGTCTTCTTTTTCAATACTGTCTGTAGCATCTAAAAATTTTTGTAAATGGCTTAAATATTTTTTGTTTTTTTCCTTCCAGTCTAAGTCATTTTGAATTTTATCATTGGTGTTTTCTCTTTTTAAAATCATAGTCACACCTCTTTCCTGAAGTTATTACTCTTATGTGAATTTTTATTACTTTTATCGTTATGTTTGTTACTTAATATGTAATTTTAATACATCTCGTGATAAAATACAAGTATAATGCAAAATACGACAAAATTCGTCAAAAATTCTATAGAAAGGTTGAGTTAAATGATTAAAATAAAATTATCTGATTTACTAGGAAAACATAAGATGACTCAAAAAGCATTAGCGGATATTACTCATATTAGGCCTGCTACTATTTCGAAAATGTATTATGAAGAGACCAAAAGAGTAGATATAAGGCAATTAAATAACATATGCCAAGCATTTAATTGCGAAATTTCCGATTTAATAGAATACATCCCAGATAAAAATAACAAATAATTTTATTTATATTTACTAATAAGTTTAATTTTATTATATCAAAAAGCACTAGATTTTACTAGTGTTTTTTTTAATTTATTTTATCTTTATTAATTTTATTTTTGTATAGTAGGTATAATTTCTTGTAAACTTTTTACTAAAAAATCTACATCTTCTTTTGTGTTGTCTTTTCCAAAGCTTACTCTTAAGCTTCCATTTGCAAACTCTTTAGGTAGTCCTATTGCAGTTAAAACATGAGATGGTTCTGAATTTCCTGTACTACAAGCAGAGCCTGCTGAAGCACAAATTCCTTTTTCATCTAATAAGAGTAGCAATTCTTGTGCATTTATTCTTGGAAAAGAAAAATTAGCATTTCCAGGTAGACGATTTTTTCTATCTCCATTTAACTTTGATGTAAAATTACTTTTTTCAATTTGTTCTATATAATAATCTCTTAGATTTATTAGTTTATTATTATATTTTTCGTATTCTTTGTAAATTTCTTCTATTGCTTTTCCAAGTCCAACAATTTCTGCCACATTTTCCGTGCCTGCTCTTTTATTTTTTTCTTGATGTCCTCCATCTTGTATTTTTTCAAAACTAATACCATCTCTTACATATAATGCTCCTATTCCTTTTGGTGCATAAAATTTATGTCCAGAAATAGATAATGAATCTATGTTATATTCATTAACATCTATTTTTATATTGCCAATAGCTTGAACACTATCTGTATGAAAAATAATATTATTTTTATGTGCAATCATACCAATTTCTTTAATGTTTTGAATTGTTCCTATTTCATTGTTGGCAAACATTATTGAAATTAAAATTGTTTGTGGCTTTATACAATCTACTAACTCTTCTAAATCTATAAATCCTTTTTCATCTACATTTAAATATGTTACTTCAAATCCTTGACTTTCTAATGTTTTACATGTATTAAGTACTGCTGGGTGTTCTATTTTACTTGTAATTATATGATTTCCTTTTTGTCTATTTGCATAAGCAATTCCTTTTATGGCTAAATTATCACTTTCGCTTCCACAAGATGTAAAATAAATTTCTTTTGGTAGTGCGCCTATATTACTTGCTACTTTTTTTCTTGCTTCTTCTATTGCTTTTTTTGAAGTTCTTCCTAAACTATACATTGATGAAGCATTTCCGTATTCAATTTGAAAATATGGTAACATTGCTTCAATTACAGAGCTACTTACTGGAGTAGTTGCTGCATGATCAAAATATCGAATTTTCATATTTTTTCCTCTATTCTTTTAACTCTTTATATATTATATGTATTTTTTTTAAAAAATTATACTTAAAAATATTGCATAAAAAAAGTATAATAACTAATTTAATTAATTATTATACTTTTTTATAACTTATGTTTTTGTTCTTCTGTCCATCTTGACATTCTAATATTTTGATATGCTTGTAATACTTCTGAATATTTACGATATTCATCTTCCCATATAATTGATGGTATTTTATCATATGCATCAAATACTTTCTCAGCTTCTGCTAAGAAAATTATTTGTTCTTGTGGGCTCATTACATTATATCTTTTAGAAAATTTATATAATTTATCTAACATTTCATTTGCTTGAATAAATCCGGCAAAATCCTTTATTTTAATTCCTGCCATTCTAATTTGTAAAATAGCTAATGAAACTAAAACGAAAATTGCAAAAACTAGCAAATAAATTATTGCCATAAATTCCATTTGCATACTTCCTTTCTTACTTTTATAATTATAACATTTATAGTTTTTTTGTGCAACTATAATTTTTTTCATAATTTTACTTCTTCTTTTGTAAAATTATGTTATAATTAAAGAATATAATTTTTTGAAAGTACTATTTATTAAATATGAAAGGATTATTTACTAATATGGATAGATTTGAAAAAACTAAAAACGCGGGATTGCTTGGAATTATTGGAAATTTATTTTTACTACTTATTAAAAGCTTTGCTGGATTTGCCTTTAAAAGCCAAGCTATGATTGCAGATAGCTTTAATAGTGCTAGTGATATTTTTGCTTCTCTTATGACTTTTATTGGAAACAAGATTGCAAGCGAACCACAAGATAATAGTCATAATTTTGGTCATGGTAAAGCAGAATACATATTTTCTATGCTAATTTCTATTTCTATGATTTTAGTTTCTTTTAAACTATTATATGATTCTATTTATACGCTAATTTATGGTAGTAATTTAACTTTTTCTTGGCTATTAGTAGCTGTTTGTATAATTACTATTATAACTAAGTTTGCTTTATATTTATATACACGTATACTTTGCAAAAAGTATGATAATATTTTGCTAGAAGCTAGTAAAAATGATCATAGGAATGACTGCATTGTAACTACTTTTACATTAGTTTCTATTTTACTTACATTTGCAAATATTTATTGGTTTGATGGAATAGTTGGTCTTGGTATATGCTTATGGATCTGTTTAACTGGTGTTAAGATATTTACAGAAAGTTATAATGTATTAATGGATATTTCTATAGACTCAAAAACACAGGACTTAATTTTAGATTTAGCTCATCAGTATAAAGAAATTCAAAAACTAGATCCTATTTCTTCTACTCCTGTGGGCTACCAATATGTTGTTTTTTTAACAATTTATGTTGATGGTAATATGACTACATTTGAAAGCCATAAGCTTGCAGATAGCTTAGAAATGGATGTTTCAGGTCTAGAAAAGGTTTATAAGGCTGTAGTACATGTTAATCCAATTTAGGTAATAGAAAATAAGATGTTAATAGTTAATAATTGCTTAAATAGTACTATTTTTCGCAGTTTTGAGAGGTCCCGTTCTAAGCTTTCTTATTTGAACTTTCTCTTGCAACGGGCAATTTGAAAAACAAGAAAACTAGTACTATTTAAGCTTTAATTCAATTATACATTTACAATAAGATTACTAAAATTTAAAATATTCTCTACTTTTTAATTTACTATTTTACGATACTACTATTTTTTCTTCTTCTGCAGATAGTTTTACTTTTTTATTTTGCTTAATATTTCCATCTAGAATTTCTTCTGCAATTTTATCCTCCAATATGTTTTGAATTGCTCTTTTAAGCGGTCTTGCTCCATAGTTTGTATCTACACCTTTTTTAGAAATTAGATCTTTTACACTTTCATCTATTTCTATATTTATATTTTGTTTTTCTAGTCTTTCTTGTACTTGTTTTAGCATAATATCTATAATTTGTTTTACATCGTCATCTGTTAGCTTATGGAATACAATAATTTCATCAATACGATTTATAAATTCTGGTCTAAATTGCCTTTTTAGTTCTCCCATAACATCTTTTTTAATACTTTCGTATTCTTTTTGTGTTTCTTCCTTTTGGTTTGTAGCTGCTGTAAAGCCTAAAGTGCTTTTATCTGTAATTAATCTTGCGCCAATATTTGATGTCATAATAATTACTGTATTTCTAAAGTTTACTGTTCTTCCTTGGCTATCTGTTAATCTTCCATCATCTAAAATTTGTAATAACATATTCATAACATCTGGATGGGCTTTTTCTATTTCATCTAGTAAAATAACAGAATATGGCTTTCTTCTAATTTTTTCAGTTAATTGACCACCTTCATCAAAGCCTACATATCCTGGAGGTGAACCAATTAATTTTGCTACTGAATGTGGCTCCATATATTCAGACATATCTATACGAATCATTGCATTTTCATTTCCAAATAGGCTTTCTGCTAATGCTTTAGAAAGTTCTGTTTTTCCAACACCTGTTGGTCCTAAGAATAAAAATGAACCTATTGGACGATTTGGATCTTTTAAACCTACTCTTCCTCTTCTAATTGCTTTTGCAACTGCTTCTACTGCTTCGTTTTGGCCAATTACTCTTTCATGTAAAGATTTTTCTAAGTTTTTAAGTTTTTCGTTTTCAGTTTGAGTTAATTTTTGTACAGGAATACCTGTCCAACTAGAAACTACATCTGCAATATCTTCTTCTACTAATGTTGTTACACTTTTTGTATTTTTGCTTTCCCACTTTTCTTTTTCCTTTGATAATTTTTCTTTTGCTTCTTTTTCTTTGTCACGAAGATTAGCTGCTTTTTCAAAGTCTTGAAGACGAATTGCATCTTCTTTCTCTTTATCTAAGTTTGCTATTTTATCTTCTAATTTTTTTAGTGTTTCTGGCTGTGTGTATGTTTTCATTTTAACACGTGATGCCGCTTCATCTACTAAATCTATAGCTTTATCTGGTAAGAATCTATCATTAATATATCTAGTAGAAAGCTCTACTGCTGATTTAATAGCTTCATCTGTAATTTTTACATTATGATGTGCTTCATATTTGTCTCTAATTCCTTGCAATATACTTATTGTTTCTTCTACTGATGGTTCTCCAACTGTTACTGGACTAAAACGTCTTTCTAAGGCGCTATCTTTTTCAATGTATTTACGATATTCGTTTAACGTTGTTGCACCAATAACTTGAACTTCTCCTCTTGCCAAAAGTGGCTTTAAAATATTTGCTGCATCAACTGCTCCTTCTGCAGAGCCTGCACCTACAATGGTATGAACTTCATCAATAAATAAAATAACATCTCCTGCTTTTTTAACTTCTTCTAGACATTTTTTTATTCTTTCTTCAAAGTCTCCTCTGTATTTAGCACCTGCTACCATGCTTGCAATATCTAAGCTAACTACTCTTTTATTTTTAAGCATTTCTGGTACATCTTCGGCAACAATTTTTTCTGCTAAACCCTCTACTACGGCTGTTTTACCAACACCTGGTTCACCTATTAAACAAGGATTGTTTTTAGTTCTTCTAGATAAAATTTGAATTACTCTTTCTATTTCATTTTTTCTCCCTATTACAGGGTCTAATTTGCCTTCTTCAGCTCTTTTGCTTAGATCTGTGCCAAATTGATTTAAAGTAGGTGTTTGATTAAAACTTCCTCTTGGTTTTGAGCCATTAGATTTTTCATTATTATTTGCATGTTCATCTTCATTTATTACTTTTATTATTTCGTTATATAATTTTTGAGGGTTTAGATTCAAATCCATCATAATTCGAACAGCTACGCTGTCTCCTTCACGCATAATTCCAATTAGTAAATGTTCTGTTCCTATATATTCAGAGCCTAATTTTCTTGCTTCCATAAATGCATTTTCTATTACTCTTTTGCTTCTAGGAGTAAAGCCAACACTTGATTCGTCTTGTATTTCTTCTCCTCTTCCTATTAATGCTTCTATATCTTCCATAATTTTTTCTGGTGTAACTTCTTGTAGCTCTAATACTTGGCTTGCTACTCCGCTTCCTTCTTTAGATAAACCATATAGTATGTGTTCTGTTCCTATATAGTTGTGTCCTAACTCTATAGCTAAATCTCCTGCAAGTTCTAGCGCTTTTTCGGCACTATTTGTAAACTTATATGTCATTTTATACACTTCCTTTCATTTTATTTTTCATTTATAATTTGTTTAATAACTTCTGGCCTTTTTATATCTCTTTCATAACCGTCTAGCTCTTTTCCTACATATTTTTGTAAATTTGCAGGATTATTGTATAAATATAGTTTTGCAACTTTGCTATCTGTTAATTCTTTAATAATTCCTAAATCTGTTCCAAGTTTTACATATGAAAGTAATCTTTTACATTCATCTGATGAAAGCTTTGTTGCGAAGCTTAGTGTACCATAAGCACGGTACACTCTATCTTCTAAATCAATAGATTTAGCTAGATATTTTCTTGCCATTCTTTCCTGTTGAATTACCTTTTCTGTAATTGTGTTAATATTTTTTATAATATCGTTTTCTGTTAATCCAAGTGTTTGATTATTTGATATTTGGTAAATGTCTCCTTGGCTTTGAGTACCTTCTCCATAAATTCCACGAATATTCATTCCAAAGCTATTTACAATGTTTAAAATTTTATTTATATTTCCTGTCATTGTTAATGCTGGAAGATGCACCATAACAGATGCTCTCATTCCTGTTCCTACATTTGTTGGGCAAGCTGTTAAATATCCATATTTTTCGTGACTTGCATAATGTAAAAGGTTATCTAGCTTTTCATCAATTTCAATAGCTAAATTTTTTAAATTTTCTAGGTCTAATCCTGATGAAAATACTTGCATACGAATATGATCTTCTTCATTTATCATTATACTAATATTTTCTTCATCATTAATTAAAATTGCTCCCCATTTGTTTTTGTTTGCTGCAAATTCCGGGCTTATAATATGCTTTTCTACTAAACTTACTTTTGTAATATCATCTACATCATTTAAATTTATAAATTTTAAACCATATCCAATGCTTGGAGTAATGTCTTTTATTTTTTGTAATACTTTATTTGCTTCTTCTTCTGAAATTTTAGGCATAAATGTATAATTTTCTATATTTCTTGCAAGTCTAACTCTTGAACTAATTACAACATCTGAATCTTTTCCATTTTGTAAATACCAATTCATATTTTTCCTCCTATTTTTATTTGTTTATTTTTATGACCTGTCCATAAATGCTTAAAACTGAGCAATGGGACCAGGTCCCAACACCCCAAAAGCAAGCAATTGGACCTGTCCCCAATTACCCAATTTTCTTAATTTCGTCTCTTATTTTGGCTGCGTCTTCATATCTTTCTTCTTTAATTGCTTGTTTTAGCTCTATATTTAATTCAGCTAATTTATCTTCTTTTGAAGTTTTTGGTTTACTTGTTTTTGCTTTTGGTTTAACTTGTGTTTCATTATTTTCTTGTTTACTAGCCTCATTTAATTTATTTACCCATTTACTTCTTCTACCTACATGTGTATTTGAGCTATGAATGTTTTTAAGTACATTATCTAATCCATGTGAAAATACATCATAACAATTGCTACATCCAAACTTTCCTGTTTTTATAAATTCATCATAAGTTGTTCCGCAATTATTGCATTTTAAAGTTTCTGTTTTACTAAAACTTGGTAAGAAATTAGTTTCTGCTACTTCATCAAAGAAATCTCCTAAAAAGTTAGAAAAGTTAATTGGCATATTAAAATCTAAACTTTCTAGACCTAAACTTTTGGCACATTTATCACAAAGTGCCATTTCCTTTTTTACTCCATTTATAATTTGAGTATAACGAAAATTTACTTCATTTTTTCCACAATTTTGACATAACATAATATTTTTACCTCCTATTTAATTTTATATTTTACTATTCAAATTTTAGAGTAGCCACAGCGGTATTATATATGTTTTTTCGTGCTTTAGCCCTAGAAAAAACATATATAATACGCAAGCGACGTGGCGAATAATTTTAGGGCTGTGAATTGTAACATTTATATTTTTCTTTTGTATTTTAGTCCTCTACTAAATTAACCAACATGTTTTTAAAAATATTTGCTCTTAATAGGTCTTTATACTCTTGTGGTACTGTTAATACATTATCACTTGTTGCTACTTTTAACAGCTTTGCTTCTGTTTCTGAAATGATATTTTCTGATAGAAAATTACTAATAAAAATATCTACTTCTTGTGATGTTAATTTGCCTCCTATACTATTAATTGCATGCATTAAATAATTGCTTTTTGTAATGTTTACTTTTTTTATTTTTATGTGACCTCCTCCTCCACGTTTGCTTTCTACATAATAGCCTTGTGATGGATTAAAACGCGTTGCTATAACATAATTTATTTGAGATGGTACACATTTGAAATGTTCTGCTAAGTCGTTTCTTTGAATTTCTATAAAGTCTTCATCTTCTGAAAATAGTTCTTTTATGAAATCTTCTATCATATCAGACATTCTCATAAAATTATCACTTCCTTTATTTTTTATAATTTATATTTTGTAAATTGTTTTAGTATATGTTAGATCTATTTAATTGTATTAATTGTTTTATTGACTTTGACTTTCTTTGACCTACAATATTATTATACTACCTTTTTATATTTTGTCAATATGTTATTTGTAAATATTTTGTGAACTTAAAATTCGTTGCTATTTCAAGACTTCTATTAATTTTCTATTTATTTTTTCCTTACTTTTTATTATTTTGAGTAATATTTTCTAAGTGATTTGCTCTTTTCTTTTGGCCTTCTAATGTAAGCCATGCAAAATATGATGATACAAATTCTCCATATTTTGTACTATCTTCCATTTCTTCCATGCTTCCTATTTCTTCTTTTACTTTATTTGTCATTGCTTTTTTATTATTTTCCATCTCTATTTTTTTGCTTAGTTCTGTATTGTTTGTTGCAACTTTATCTTTTTTATTCATAAAAAATGCACACTCCTATTCTTTAATAGTTATGTGCATTTTTATAATTTTCTATTCAATATTTAATAGCTTTTCTTCTATTATTTTTGCTACACCATCTTCATTATTATTACTTGTTACAATGTCTGCCATTTCTTTTATATATGGTGCACTATTTTCCATTGCAACTCCTAATCCTGCATTTTCTAGCATAGTTTTATCGTTTACATTATCTCCTATTGCCATTACTTCTTCTTTTTTTATACCTAATTTTTCTATTAAATATGAAATTGCTGTCCATTTATCTACATTTTGACTATTTATTTCTGTGTAAAAATATTCTATGCTAAATTCTTCTGTTCCAGATTTTATTAATTTCCTAGACATATGTCCTACATCTAGTACATCTATTCCTTTTATTTTTTTCATTTTTTTAATTATACTGTTAAAAATAATGTTATTATCATCACAAATTACTAATTTAATATATTCTTCTTCTGGATTGTTTAATACATAGTTATATATGTTTTGAACTATTTGAATGTGAGTTTTTTTATTGTCTGGTTTACTTGCGTTTTCTTGATGGTAAAAAAGAACATTATAATTTAAATTTTTTGTAATAATTCCGTTTTTTGTGTAAACACTATAGTATATACTATTTTCATCACAAATTTGAATTAATTGCAAAACTTTTTTTTGACTTAAAAAATTGCTGTATAGTAAATTTTCTTTTTTTACATCATATACCATTGCACCATTTCCACATATTATATAATTGTTTGCATTAACTTCATCCGCTAAGTTTTTTACAGACATAATTCCTCTACCAGATGTTAATACAACTTCTGCTCCTTTTTGAATTGCACTTTGTACAGCTTGTTTGTTTTTTTGTGAAATTTGTCCATAAGAATTTAGAAGTGTTCCATCTAAATCTATTGCAATTAATTTATACATAAACTTTTTCATGATATATTTAAATATATCATGTTTTCCTCCTTTGAACAATTTGTTTTTTCTTTTAGTATTATATCATTTTATTGTTTTTATTTACAATAAAATTTATCATATTTTTCCAGTTTAAAAATTTTTTAATTGTGCAAGATAAATACTGAAAAAGCAAGATAGTTTTTTCAAGAAAGAAAACAATCACATTCTAGGAGGTGAAAAATATGGCAAGCAACAACAGTAATTATTCTGTAGTTCCAGAAGCTAAAGAAGCTCTTAACAAATTCAAATATGAAGTAGCTAGCGAAGTTGGTGTTAATTTAAAACAAGGTTATAATGGAGATTTATCTTCAAGAGACGCTGGTAGAATCGGTGGTCAAATGGTTAAAAAAATGATCCAACAAGCTGAAAACAATATGAAATAAGTTTATTTGCTATATTAGTTTTATGGCAAAAAAGAAACCTATTTAGATTTACATATTTAAGTAGGTTTCTTTTTTATTTTATTTTTATGCTTCTGGTTCTACTAAACCATAATTTTTATTATCTTTTAAACGATAAATTACATTTACTTTTCCTGTTTCTATGTTTATAAATGTTAAAAATCTATCTTGTGGTTTTTCTTCTAGTTTTAATTTAGCATCTTCTGGTGATAATGGTTTAATATCATAATATAAAGTTTTAATAATTTCGTCTTCTATTGAATGACCCTCTTCATCTCTTGACATTTCTTTATTTCTAATAGATTCTGTCATATTTTGTTGGTCCTTTTTAGTTTTCATTTTTCTTACTTGTCCTTCTAAAATGTCTATATCTTTATCAATAGAAGCATATAAGTCTCTATGTGCTGTTACTGCTCTAAATCTATCTGTTGGAGTTTTTACCTCCATTTCTGCTACTTGCAAACCGCCTTCTGTTTTAATTGTTGCTGTTACGTCAAAATCTTCTCCAAAATATTTTATTAATCTTTCTGATTTTTTGCTAATATAATCTTTAATTGCTTCTGTAGCTTTTAATTCTTTTCCTACTATTTTGATGTTCATAAATAAATCTCTCCTTCCAAATTTTTGTATATTTTCTTTAGAGTAAATTTATTATATATGTTTTTATTTATTTTTTCAAGGTATTTTATAAAATATGCGGCATATTTCTCTGTATTTACAAAATATGACGGAAAATTGAGCAAATTACTTGATATTTAATTTAAAACATGTTAAAATATATTTTGTCAATTTTGAAAACATCAAAGAGGAGGTGCTATTACATGCCAAATATTAAATCAGCTATTAAACGTGTAAAAGTTATTGAAACTAAAACAGCAAGAAATAATATGATTAAAACTGGCTATAAATCAGCTATAAAGAAATTTGAACAAGCTGTTGAAGCTGGAAATAAAGAAGAAGCTACTAAATTATTATCTGCAGCTACTAAAAAAGTAGATCAAGCTTGCAGTAAAGGTGTTATTGTTAAAAACACAGCAGCTAGAAAAAAATCTAATATGGCTAAAAAGTTAAATGCTATGAATGCTTAATTTTAAAAAATTGTGCACAGTTTTTTAAAATGTAGATGCTAGAAATAGCATCTTTTTTTATGCTATATTCTTATTCCAGAAATTACCTTTGTTTTTTGTTGTATTTTATGTTAACATTATATTAGTTGATATTATTTTTTTACCTTTAATATAATGAATTGTGAGGTTTTGCTTATGAAACAATTATTAATAGAATTTAAAAATATGGATGCTAAAATTGTTAGTATTATAAAAGCTGGAATTAAATTTTCTTTTGTAATTAGCATTATTGCTAGCTTAATTTTACTTACATATGACCTTTTATATACTGTTCCTATTACATATTATATTGGTATTTCATTATTTAAAGCTAGCTTATTTTTTATTTCATTTTTTATTATTTGTGGTTTTTCTTTTAATAAGATTAAGCTAGATTTAAGAAATTAATGTCAAATTTTGGCGTACGATTTTTATAGACACAAAGAAAGTTTTATTTCTTTGTGTCTATTTTTAATAATATTTATTTCTTATAGTTATTACTTATTTAACTCTTCTAAGAACATATCATTTAACATTTTAGGGTTTGCTTTTCCCTTTGTTTCTTTCATTGCTTGCCCTACTAAAAAGCCTAATGCTCTATCTTTACCTGCTTTAAAGTCTATAATTGATTGTGGGTTATTTTCTAATATTTTCATTACTACTTCTTTAATAGCACCTTCATCTGAAATTTGAACCCAACCCTTTTCTTCTATTATTTTTTCTGGATCTTTTGGATTTTCAAATAGTTCTTCTAATACCTTTTTACCAATAGCTGAGCTGATTGTTCCTTTTTCAATTAGCATAATCATTTTTGCTAATTGCTCTGCTGTAAATGGTATTTGGTCTGGTTCTATTTCTTTTTCATTTAATATTCTAGAAACATCTGAAAGTAGCCAGTTTGCTACTGCTTTTGCATTACCACATATTTTTAAAGCAGCTTCAAATAAATTAGACATATATTTTGATGCTGTTAGCATCTTTGCTTCTTTTTCTGTTAGTTTATATTCTTCTAAATATCTTTTCTTTCTGCTCTCTGGTAATTCTGGTAAGTTTTTGCGAATATTCTCTATATATTCATCTGATAAGCGAATTGCTACTAAATCTGGCTCTGGAAAATATCTATAATCTTGTGCATCTTCTTTGTCTCTCATTGAAAATGTTTTTCCAGATACATCATCCCATCTTAATGTTTCCTGCTCTATTTTTCCACCATTTTCTATTACTTCTATTTGCCTTTCTGCCTCATATTCTATAGCTCTTACAATTGATCTAAAAGAGTTCATATTTTTCATTTCTGTACGTGTTCCAAATTCTTTTGCTCCCTTTTTTCTAACAGAAACATTAACATCTGCTCTTAAAGAACCTTCTTGCATTTTACAATCTGATACTTCAATATATTCCAAAATTGATTTTATTTTTCTTAAATAATTTTCTGCATCTTTGCTTGAGCGCATATCTGGTTCTGATACAATTTCTATTAATGGAACTCCTGCTCTGTTTAAATCTACTAAACTTCCGCTTCCAAATTCATTATGATTTAACTTTCCAGCATCTTCTTCTATATGAATTCTTGTAATTCCTATAGTTTTTGTTTTTCCATCTTCTTCAATATCTATACTTCCATTTGTGCAAAGTGGTTTATCAAATTGTGATATTTGATAAGATTTTGGAAGATCTGGATAAAAATAGTTTTTTCTATCATTTTTGCTTTCTTTTGTAATAGAACAATTTGTTGCTAACCCTGCTTTTACAGCATATTCTACTACTTTTTCATTTAAAACAGGAAGTGCTCCTGGCATTGCCATACAAACTGGGCAAGTATGTGTATTTGGTGCTGCACCAAATTCTGTTGGGCAACTACAAAATATTTTTGTTTTTGTTGAAAGTTCTGCGTGTACTTCTAAGCCTATTACAACTTCATAATCTTCTTTTGCCATTAGCATGCACCTCCTTTGAAAGTTGGCTCATAATTTTCTCTAAATTTTGTTTCTTGTTCATAAGTATATGCTGCATTTAAAATTGTTTCTTCTTTAAATTTATTTCCTATAAGCTGCATTCCTATTGGCATGCCATTACTATCTACTCCGCATGGAATAGAAATTCCAGGTAGTCCTGCAATATTAACAGAAACTGTACAAATATCTGCTAAATACATTTCAAGTGGATTATTTGATCTTGTTCCTATTTCAAATGCTACTGTTGGTGATGTTGGTGTTAATAGTACATCATATTTTTCAAATGCTTTATCAAATTCTTTTTTTACTAGTGTTCTTACTTGTTGTGCTTTTTTGTAGTAAGCATCATAATAACCAGATGAAAGTACATAAGTACCTAATATTATTCTTCTTTTTACTTCTGCTCCAAATCCTTCACTTCTAGAGTTACGGAAAAGTTCTTTTAAGTCCGAATAATTTTCTGTTCTATAGCCATAGCGAATTCCATCAAATCTACCTAAGTTTGAACTTGCCTCAGCACAGGCAATAATGTAATAAGTAGCGAGTGCATAATCTGCAATATTTAGTGAAAATTCTTCTACTGTTGCTCCTAATTCTTTATATGTTTCAATTGCCTCTTCTAAGCTTTGTTTTACTTCGCTGTTAATTCCTTCTCCAAAATATTCTTTTGGAATCCCTATTTTTAAGCCTTTTACATCATTTTTTAAGGCTTTAGTATAATCTATTTTTTCTTTATTTGTAGATGTTGAATCTTTTTCATCATGTCCTGCAATTACATTTAATAATATGGCTGCATCTTCTACATCTTTTGTGATTGGTCCTATTTGGTCTAAAGATGATGCAAATGCAACTAAACCATATCTAGATACCAATCCATAAGTTGGCTTTAGCCCTACTACTCCACAAAATGATGCAGGCTGACGAATTGAACCACCTGTATCTGAGCCAAGTGCCCAAGGTACCATATTTGCTACAACTGCTGCTGCTACTCCTCCTGATGACCCACCTGGTACAGTATTTAAATTCCATGGGTTCCTAGTTTTCTTAAAATATGAATATTCTGTAGAAGCTCCCATTGCAAATTCATCCATATTAAGTTTCCCTAAATTTATCATATTTTCATTATTTATTTTTTCCATTACTGTTGCATTATATGGTGCAACAAAATTTTCTAGCATTTTAGAAGCACAAGTAGTTTTTACTCCTTTTGTGCAAATATTATCTTTTATTCCAATTGGAATTCCTGCTAAAGAATTTGTTATTTCTTTATTTTCTACCTTTGTTTGAATTTCTTGTGCTTGTTTTAAAGCATCTTCTTTTAATGGTGTAATAAATGCTTGTACATCTTTTTCATATTTTTCTATATTTTCTACATAAGCCTTAGTTATTTGCTCTATTGTAAGTTCTTTTGATTTCAATTTTTCTTGCAATTCATGTACTGTTAGTTTTGTAATATTCATTTAATACCTTCCCTTCTTATTTATTCCAGTATTTAATAATATAGCAAATTTCATCTAATTATTTTTGCTATTTCAATATTAATTTGTTGAATAATTTTTGCTATTTTAGTATTAATTTATTGAATTACTTTTGGTATTTTAAACATATTTCTTTCTTTTTCTGGTGCATTCTGAAGTAAACCTTCATTATTATCAAATACTTTTACTTCGTCTTTTCTAAATACGTTATAGCTATCATTTGCTCCAATAGTTTCATTTAAGTTATCTACTGGTGCATTACTTACAATATTTGCAAAGTTTAAAATATCTTGTAAATGAAGTAAGTAAGTGTCTATTTCTTCTTCTTTTAAATTTAAATTAGCTAATTTTGCAATATGCAAAATTTCTTCTCTAGATACTTGCATTAATATTTTGCCTCCTTATTGCTTTATAAATTTTTTCTGTTTATTATTATACCTATTTTTACTAGGAAATACAAGGTGATTACGTAAAAATGAAGAAAAAAAGTTACTAATTAATAGTTATAATTAAATTAAAGCTCGACATAAATTATTGACATTTACAAATAGTACTATTTTTCGCAGTTTTGAGAGGTCCCGTTCTGACTTTACTTCTTTGAACCTACTTCTACAACGGGCAATTTGAAAAACAAGAAAACTAGTACTATTCGAGCGGGTTAACTAACTAGCAAAGATAATTATCCACCGGTATAACCGGTGGATTTTCATATGCGCCTATAAGGCTCTATTACTAGCCACCACTTAAGTGGTTCAGTTTGACAGCTTTCAGCCATTTTCTCTTGCGGTTTTGTTACTTACTACCCTTTAAAAGGGTCTTTATATTCTTTTATTGTTATTTGATCTGTCATCATGTCTTCTTTTAATTGGTTTTCAACATAGTTATATACAGCTGTCTTGTTATTTCCTACCGTACTTACATAAAATCCTCTACACCAAAACGTTCTATTACTGTATTTATATTTTAAGTTTGCATGTCTCTCAAATATTATCAATGTACTTTTTCCTTTTAAATATCCCATAAATGATGAAACACTTAACTTTGGCGGTATACTTACATACATATGTACATGGTCTGGACATGCTTCTGCATTTATTACCTCTACATCTTTTCTTCTACATAATTCTCTTAATATCATTCCTATTTCTGTAAGCGCTCAGTAAAAAGGCGTATTGAAAGCCCCCCTAAAATGATAGTATCATAAAGATACAAAAAAATTTTAGG
>CANQTQ010000011.1 GCA_947626765.1 uncultured Clostridia bacterium | reverse complement strand
ATAATAACGTTAAAGACATGTATTCTACGTAACAATATAGAAATATCAGGAGGCTTAGCCTCCTGTACACGAGATAGGCAAGAAAGGAGGATAGTTTTTATATTTCTAAATAAAAAAGGAGGAAAAATATGAAAATAAAAAAAATCTCAATAATAATGATGACTATAATTTTGATTAGTGGAATATTTTCTACTTATTCAAGGGTATATGCTAGTTCTAACTGGGCATATGCAGCAGGATTAAAATATGATGTCCCAGATAATATCTTTGATATGGATTCAACTGGTGTATGTAATAAAGCTGTAAATGCATATAAAAATGCAGGATTTAATGCAGGTAGTGCTATAAACCCAGATAAAGCAACATTGTCGGCAAACCTTCATGCAACAGTTCAGTGCTTTTTTGGACATGGGGCAGTAGATAGCATTCTCATAGGACCTACAACAGGAATATATAATGGTCGAAGCATGACTGCAAATGTGACAACAGATGGGGGCAAAAAAGTATTTGAAAATGTACAATTTATTGGTACAAATAATATAAATTGGGGTAATTCGGACACAGAATTGGTATCATATTTTGGTTGTAACACAGCAGGTGAAGATGGCAATGTCGCAAGTGATAGTCTTGCTAGAACAACATGTTATAAAGGAGCTTATTCTGTTTTAGGGTATACAACAGAATTTCATAATGTATCTTCAGCAAATTGGGCAAATAGATATAATGAAAAACTAGGTCAAGGTTACGGAATAGATGATGCAGTGAATTATGCAAATTCATTTAACTATATGTTCAACGATGTAAAGAATGTAACCGTATGGTCTCATGGAATCAATATGAAAATAGGAAAATATAATTCATCTAATAATATAAATATACTTGATGAAGATAGTTCAGTGAGTGATAGGTTAGTATATCATTTTAATAAAGAAAATATAATGAAAGTTTCTTCTGAATCTGACATAGAAAGCAGTTTGTCTAAAATTTATGATAATTTTGATATTAACAATTATGTAGTAGAGAAAAGCAAAGCATCTTTTTATGATATTAATACTAATTTACCAATAGAAGAAAATGTTTATTATGATTATAAATTAAAAATAGGAGATTATATTACAGATGCTGGATATACTGTAAAGGTAAAAAATGGTGTGATTTCAGAAATATATGACAATAATATAGATTTAGAGGATCAAAAAATATTAATTCAAAATACCTATGATTTTAATAATAAAACAAGCGACGAACAACTTTTAACATATAAATCTAATTTAAATAAAAATATTGCTACAAAATATGATAATAAAGCAAAAATAGTAGGAGATGAAAGTATGCTTTATTATGATATAAAAAATAATAAGAAATATATTATTGTAAGTTGCGAGTCTGTTGTGGATTTAGATGGGATTGCTGGTGCTAAATCTATAGATTCGATGATGTATGAAATTAGATAAAAATATATTAATAAAATGAAAAAAATAGGAAATATTTATCAAATATTGGTAAATGTTTCCTATCCTTTTATAATAAAATTTCAAAGCAAATAACTAAAATTATAACCAAAAGTAGTAAATGTTTTTTTCTTTTTTGTTTCCTATATTCATGTAATAATAATCAATTTCTTTTTTTATTATTTCTTCAAAATTAAACGAATTTTTAATTTCTATATATTTTTCTATAATATTTTTAGGAAAAACACTATATTCACTAATATCCTTTACATTTGAGCTATCTGAGCTAATGATTTGTGCATTACTATCTAATATAAATTTATATAGTTTTTTAATAGACTGTTTATGTTTTAACAATTGATTTTCTTCATTATAAGTATCAATTAAAATCAATGCATAATATTCCACATTTTCTTGATGATTAATTATATCAATATCTTTAAGATTAATGAACGTCTTTAAAGTATTATCTATTTTCTCATTTTCTAATATAAAATTTTTTATAATTGTTCCATCTACAGCCACGTCTACATTATCTATATGTGGTACATAATTTATAGAAACATAAATATAATATACTAATGGTATAAGTAATAATACCAAAATTGTTGATATTGTTAATATTATTAAATATTTTATCTTCATTATATACTCCTCCATTTTGATTATACTTATTTCTTAATAAGTGTAATACAAAAAATTATAAATATAATTTTTTTTCAATTTTAATAAAATAGTGCTTATGACTGTTTTTACATTTGGTTTAAAAATTTGTTGAAATAAAAAATAATCCATTAATTTCTGCTCATCACAATTATAATACATGTTTTCTGTTGCTCTAAGTATATTGCATTTTATATTAGTAATTGATTGACAGTACCTTTTGGCAATAATAGGATAAACATATTTATTTAAATTTCCCATTAATTCTTCTCCTCGCATATAAACCATATTAATAACATCAGCTAAATATTTTGTTCCTTTATGGGAAATATCGTAGCCTAAATATAGTAATTCATTCATAATTTCTAGTTCTAACTTGTCTAATAATTTATTATTTTCTTTTTCCTTAATCAAATTATTTATTTCATTAATTATTTCAAACATTCTTAATGTTTTAGGTAATATTTTATAGATTACATCATTTCCTAATACTTCATCTTTCATTAAAGAATTTTCTCCAGAAATAATAATAAAAGATTGTTTATATTTATTAATTTGCTTTAATGATAACATTTTAATAATTTGAATGCCAGTATAAATTGGCATTTTTAAATCTAATAATACAATATCTATATTTTCTGTTTTATTTAATATATCTATTGTTTCTTTTCCATCCATTGTAATGCTACATACTCTCGCATTTTTTGATACTGAATTAATATAAGACATTAAATTTCTAGCATAATAAAAATTGTCATCTGCAATTAATATGTTTGTCATAATACCACCTCTATATAAGGAGTGTTTTATTTATGTAAAAAAGTTTCAAAAATTAGAAAAACATGTAACTTTTTGTAACTTTAAATAATTTTTTCTAGATAGATGGTAAAATAAAAAAAGATTAGGAGAAATCCTTATCAAAATATAGGGAGGAGATTACTTTTTAGGAGGTAAAATAAATGAAGAAATTTATGGTACGGGTAATCACTATCCTCATGGTTGCAGTAATGGTAGTTGGATCTTCTGGCTCTGCGTTTGCAGCCGAACATGAGAAAACCAATATAACTTCTCTTGGAAATGGTGAGAATATCATCACTCCCAAAAATACGGGAGTTAGTTTAATGAATATAGATGGTCAATACGGTACTGATCCCATCGGTCAAGGAGAATCGGCTGACTTCTATCTTCAAATGTCAAGTTATATTGGCTTTAACAGAACTGTTTACTTGGAGTCAAGTAGATTAAGCTTCCCTGCAAGTGGAGAAACCAAAGGAACAGTAAGTGTCACTCTATATAATCCAAATGGGAGTGTACGTGAATCTTGGAATTTAAGCGCTACTGATAGTGTAAAAGCAACGTACTTCTTACCTTCTTCAGGATCTTGGAAGGTACATGTTCAAAACAACACAAATGTTATTGTTTATGTAAGAGGACAATGGGCCTAAAAATTTAACAAATTTTGCAAGCATAACTCTTTTAAGCCAAAAATAATTTTTTCTCCTCCCTATAGGTGAGAGCATCATTGATGCTCTCATTTATATTATAAGTAAAACAAAAGGAATAAAAAATTTAACTTATTAGATTATAATTTTGTTTAAAAAAGATACATATAATTTAAACACTTTTCGATACTTAGAGTAACATAGTCTAGTTATATTAAACATTGCGTAAATTATATAAAGTATTTCAGCTATTCATTATTAACTTTGAAATTTATTAGTATATATTGACTTTTGCTCTACATGATAATAAAATTTCTACAAATTTATAAAGTTTTTATATTATCAATAATTTAGACAAACTTTTTAAAATTTAGCTAAGACTTATGAAAAACACAAGTTTTTTGATACGTAAAAGCTTTTTTGTTTTAAAAGTGGTTTAGACTACATATGATACAAAATAGAATAATTTAACTTATTAAATTATATTTTTTTTATTTTAGTGAAACTTTTCTTTAACAAAGATTCAATTCTTAAATGAAAGTGAGGTTTAAATGAGTACTCATATATTACTAAAAAAATTTAATGAAATATATAAACAAACCTATCAAAATACACTTAAATATATAATCATACATTGCAGCAATTTAGAAGATGTTAATGACTTATTGCAAGATATTTATATAGAAGTGTATAAAAATCTACAAAAGAAAAAACAAAAAGAAATAATAAATATGGATAGCTATATTATAGGAATTGCTAAAAATATTTTAAAGAAATACTATCGTTTTAAATATAAGACAAATAACATTATATCAATTAATGAACAACAGGAAGATAAATTAGTGATATGCCTTAATGAAGACATAGACCTAGAATTAGATATTATTACAAAAGAAAATGTAGAATATATATGGAAATACTTAAAAAATAAAGATATACGTATAGCTAAAATATTTTATTTATATTATTGTTTAGACATGAAAATAAGTGATATTGCTTATGAAATGCAATTAAAAGAATCAGCAACTAAAAATTATATTTATAGAACAATAAAAGAGCTAAAAAATAATTTTAAAGAGGAGAGTGGAGAAAATGTCAAAAAATAAAGTATTGAAAGAATATATAAATAATATTTATAATAAGGATAGAAATTATGATATTGTTTTTTCAAAAATAAAAAATAAAAATAATATAAGAAAGATACTTAATATTGCAGCAATTTTTTTAATAACTATGATGATTGGAGTTACTCTACCAAAAATATATGCTAAAATAGCTTGGAACATAGAATACAAAGAGTATGAAAAAAGAGAGATTAATACTTTTAAAGAGGCTATAAATGATGCAATTGAAGACGGATATGCAGAAAAATTAAATATGGACTATTCTTATAAAAATGGAATAGGAGTAAAAATTGACTCGTTAATGATAACAAAAGATAGCTATATAATGAATGTAAATATAAAAATTGATGATTATAAAAATATTAATTCTGATACTTTTGATTTTGGATATGCTGTATATGATGAAAATAATAATATATATCAAGTAAATGACAGATATGATTATGGAACAGGTTTGACAGAAATATATGAAAGAAAATTATGTACAGAATTAGGCATAAAATATAGTGATAATGATATATATTCTATTAATCAGGCAACTTCAAGTGAAAAAGTAAAAATGTTATTTAAAGACGGTGAGCTCCAAACACAAGTCATAATTAAATCACTTAAAGGTTTTCCAAAAAGTAAAAAAATATATATAAGAATATTTGATATTGGTTTTATAATGAAAGATGAGAAGGTAAAGAATAGTGGAAAAATTGAAATCACTGATGCAGAAGATTTTAAGTTATCTGATTCCGAATGGCAATTTGAACTTGAGATTCCTGAAAGATTTTATAATAGAAATACTATAGAATTGCAATTAGCAGAAAAAATAAATGGAATAGAATTGAAGAAAGCAGAACTATCTGAAACAGCTTTAATATTAGAAATAAACATGAAAGACGAATCGATAAATGCACTAAATAGAGATAACATTTATATTACAGATGAATTTGAAAATAATTATACTTATGGTTCTTATAGTGTCAATAAAGGTTTAGCCCAAATATCATTTAATATTGAAAAAAAAGATTTATTAAAACATCTTTATTTAAATATAAGTATTGGAAAGTACAATGAAAAAATAAAATTATCAAAGAAAAATATAGAATAATATAAATATAAGATAAAGCAATAATAAACGATAGTGTAAAATAAGGTAATTAATAAAAAAGGTTATCCAGTTGTATGCAGAGCAGATTGGATAAAATTTGATATTTATTTTAGTAATAAATTATAATTATCAGACACTAAAGTAGTGAAAAATACCACCACATAGGAATTAAAAACAACATTTTAGGGAAATATAATAATCGTATGAGGTGGTATAAAATGAATACTTTTGATAGATATTTATTGAAAAAAGAAAATCTAATAAAACGAAGGGTTGAGATAGATGCATCGCTTTATGAGGAATTAGCAAAAATTGCTGACAAAAAATATGACGCATCAATAAATAAGCTAGTAAATATTGCAATTATAGAAATGATAAAGACAAATAATATACAGATATATCAGAGACCACAAAATGAAATTTCTGAGTCACACAATTTTGCAATAAGAGAATCTTCATATAAAGAAATGGAAAAATTAAGAGATAAATATGGATTATCAATTCATAAATTGATTAATATTGCTATATATAATGCTTTAAATAGTGAAAACTAAAAAAGAAGTTGGAAAATATTCCAGCTTCCTTTTTTTATATATTAAAAATGGAAAAATGTAGAAAAATGTCGAAAAATGACATAACCACAAAATAAGTATTTTATACCACTGGAGGGGGTTGACTAAAAAAGAAAATAATTTTATAATAATAAAAAAGATTAAATAAACTAATTGTTTATTTAATCAAAGAAATGATTAGTGTTTTCAAATAATTGCTCATACGATATGCCTAATATTTTACATATGGCTTTTTGTTCATAATCTCTAATATACAATGTGTGAGCTTCAATACGAGAAATATCCGAATTATAAAGGTTAACACCAAGAAGATTTAATTTTTTGACGAGTTCTCTTTGTGAAATACCTTTTAACTCTCTATATTTGCGTATATTTGATCCGAACTATATTATAATAACCATTCAAATTTTTTGTTTTCATAGTAATATTATTACACCCCATGAGAAATTATATTATTAATATTACTATATTTTTTATTCTAAAGTGTTGCGTATCCATAAGCAAATAAAGCAACATGGCTACATATTTATTTCAAGATAAAAAATGGAAAGGAAGTAGAGAAAAATGAAAAATACAGGAATGACACGTAAACTTGATGAATTAGGCAGGGTAGTAATCCCAAGAGAAATTAGAGAAAATTTAAAACTAGGAGAAAAAGAACCATTGGCAATATACATAGAGGGCAGTTCAATTATATTAAGAAAATATGAGCAAAATTGTATATTTTGTGGTAGTTCTAAAAACTTAATTGAGTTTAAAGATCAACACATATGTAACAAGTGCATGAAAGAAGTACAAAGTATTTCTAGAGAGGAATAAATCATGACTAAAATTACTGGAAAAATACTTGTTATATCAGAAAAAGATGAAACAGGAAGTATTTTAGGGTTTGTACTAGATTTTGAAAATACAAAGTTTAATAAAAAAATAATCGATGAAATAAATCAAAAAAAACAAGGCTTATACGATTATATTATTTTTCATGTAAAAAATGATGTAGAATTAGTTGATTATATATATTATGAATTTTTTGCAGTAAAAAATATTTATATTAGTAGGGAACTATTTAATACTATATTATTGGAAAATGTCAAATTTATTGTAGATACTGATAGAATAGAATTACTTTCAGTATTAAAGTATATTATGGATGAGGATATAAAAGAAACTGAATTTTCTTTTTATAAAATGTGCAAAAAGCTAAAAAATATTAATCATTTAAGAAATAGTGACATGAAAAAAATAAAAACAATAATATTAAATACAATAAAAGATTATTATTCTCAAGATAATTATTTTAGAAAGCTAAATTTTCATATAAAGAAGAATAAAATAGTAAAAGTGTTTTTTTATAAAATATTAAAAAATATACAAAATGATATAAATAGAACGATAATATATATAGATCAAAATTTATGTGCATCGGATTGAAAAAATTGATATAAAGCAATATATGTGATATATTGATGTTAAATTTATACTATGAGGAAGAAATAAATATGAAAATAATTTCATGGAATGTAAACGGATTAAATGCTATACTTCAAAAAGATTTTATCAAAACAATAAATCAGCTTGAAGCTGATTTTATTTGTATACAAGAAACAAAAATTAGCAAGGACATGCATTTTAATATTGGCAACTACTATCAATATTTTAACTATTCCCAGAAAAGTGGATATTCGGGTGTTGGAATACTAACAAAAGAAAAGCCTAATAATGTATTAATAGGTATGGAAATTTTAAATGACAATAATGAACTTGAGAATATAGATAGGGAATCTAGAGTTATAGCTGTTGAATATAATGAATTTTTTATTGTGAGTGTATATGTTCCAACAGCTCAAAGACGAGAGAGACATAATTATAGACAACAATTTGATTATGATTTTATAAAATATATAGAAAATCTAAATTCAAAAAAAGATGTCATAATTTGTGGAGATTTTAATATATGCCATAAGAAAATTGATGTTTGCAATTTTGAACATCATCTATTTCTAGATAACTTTTTAGATGATGAAAAAGCAAATTTTGAAGAACTATTAGATATGGGTTTCATTGATACGTATAGATACATGCACCCACAAATGCGACAATATACTTTTTGGCAGCATACCGACAATAGAGAGGAAAAAGTAGCAGGTTGGAGATTAGATTATATTCTAACATCGAATTTTTTGAAAAAAAATATTAGACAAGCTAACATTTTAACAGAAATAAAGGGAAGTGATCATTGTCCTATCGAACTTGTTATAAATATATAGGGAGGTTAAAGTTGAATCCGAATAAAGTATTATATATCTCAAAAGAATATTTAAAGGATAAAGAGCTAGAAAACCTAGTCTATATACGAGATGATGCAGATAATGATATTTTAGGTAAAATTTGGAGAAGTTATGATTTTGATAAAGCAGAAGAAAAAATATTTGAATTACAATGTGCACTTTCTAAAATGGCTTTTAAAAAAGACTTTGACAAAGTTAGAAAAATTCAAGACTTAATTACTCATTCAACAGAAGCTAGAATGTTATCTGTAAGAAAGGTTTCTGAGATTTCAAAGGCTAGTGCAGGAATTGACGGAATTATTTGGAGAAGAGATAGCGATAAAATGAAAGCAGTTATATTACTAAATAATGGTGGTTACAGAGCAAGTCCTTTAAAACAATTTGTATTTACAGATTCAAAAGCAAATAAAGAAAGAATAGTTGGAATTCCAACAGTACTTGATAGAGCAATGCAAGTACTTTATTCTTACGCACTTGAACCAGTAGCAGAGGTTATGGCAGATAGAAAATCCTTCGCTTTTAGAAAAGGTAGGTCGCCTGAACAAGTTCATGCATTCATTATGGATTGCTTAACAACAAATAATGCTCCAGAATGGGTTTTAATAACAGATATACAAGCATATTATGATACACTTTCTCATAATTGGTTATTAGAAAATATACCTATGGATAAATATATTTTAAGACAATTTTTAAAAGCAGGGTTAGTATTTAATGGACAATTATTTGAAAAAGATGAAGGAATATCTCTTGGCTGTAGCTTAAGTACAATACTTGCAAATATGGCTCTAGATGGCTTACAAAAAAGACTTTATGATTTGCAAGGAGAAGAAGTTACTGATTTTTTTAACGGAAATTGTATAAGGTTTGCTGATGATATTTTCATAACAGCTAAAACAAAACAAGATGCAGAAATATTCAAAAATGAAGTTGAAAAATTTGCTAGTGAAAGAGGTTTGAAAATATCAGATAAAAAAACAAAAATTGTAAATATCAAAGATGGATTTGAATTTTTAGCAAGATTTTATTGCAAATTAGATGGTGTAATTAGATGCATTCCATCAAAAAAAGCCGTAGATAAATTTGAATTAGAAATAGAGGAATTAATACTTAATGAACAAAGAGTATGGTCGCAGAGTAAGTTAATAGATAGTATAAATGCAAAAATTACTGGATTTACCACATATCACAAAGTAGAAGAATCTATTGATATATTTAAGCATCTTGATGTAATAATAAATGCTTTGTTACTTAGAAAAATGAAACAATTATATCCAAATTCTACAAATGAACAATTAATAAAAAAGTATTGGAAGGAAGATTCAAAAGGTAGAAATATTTTTTCATTGGTAAGTAATAAAGATAAGTGCATAAGAAATATGGAAGATACAATTCTAATTAATATAAAGAAAATAAATACTTCAAAAAATGTATTCCTGGATAGAGATTATTTTAATGAATTAGAAGAACAAAAGGACATCCAAAGTTGTAGTGGAAAATATAAAAAGATTTGGGAAAGGCAAGAAGCAAAATGTTATATATGTTCTAAAACAATAATGTTAGGGCAAGATAAGAGCATAATATTTAAAAATCTATCATCTGACAAAACAATTAGAAATATGGCTTATGTACATTCATATTGTAAAGAATCAGTTGTAGAGTATGTAAATACAGGGGAAGAAAATGTAAAGACATTAAATCTAAAGGAGATATTATCTGATCTCGATAGTAAAAAGCATTTAAGGAACAAAAAAGTCAGCAAATTTACTAATTTATCAGTATATTTTCATAATTTAAAAAAGAATTCAATTACATTAACATTTAGCAATATAGAGAAAATTTTAAAATTTAAATTATGCAATTCTGCATACAAATATAGGACATATTTTTTAAATAATAATCCTGGAATGATAGGCGAAACATGGCATTCTCAAGGGTATAAAGTTAAAAAAATAAATATGAAAGAACAAAAAATAGACTTTATTAAAGTTAATTATAAACGAACAAAGATTGCAATTCCTAAATTTATGTACAGAATTGATTTACCACCTGAAATGGTTGAGGAGGCTAGAAAATTTTTCTTGCATTTGAAGGAAAAATATAGAATTAAATAAATTAATAAGTATTAGTAATTTATCTTAAAGTTAATAGATTGACAAATAAGGCTAAATTTAAGATAATTATAAAGTAAAATAATCTAGATAAAGGATGAAAAGTATGGATAGAAAAATATATGGACCGATAGCTTTAGCAAGGCATTTGGATATTATTGTAATTTTAGATGAAAATAAAACAATATATGAGGGAAATGTAGATGATGCTCCAGAAGAAGTTAGAAAATTAAAATATTCTAAAGTTGAAATGGAAAAGCCAATAAAATATTATGTATATAGTGAGTTTAATAAATAGACTAACTATATGAGAAAGTGAATATTTACAAAAATTTACTTTTTTGCTATACTCTAATTAGATAAATAGTAATTTATACAGCAAGTGAATATATGTCTTGGTTTGGAGGAGGTATTAATGGAAGATAAATCAAATTCTAATTTAGATTTTTTTGAATTGACCAATAACGGAAAAGTTGTTGCTTCAGAAAGTAAAATAAAATGGCTATTTATTAGAAATTATACAATAATATCATTGGTATTTTTCACAATATATAAAATAATTTTCAATGTATTAGATATGAAGTTTTTAGATGTGTTTAATGAATCTTTTCAATGGACTAATAGATTAGTTATGGCAGACATACCTAAGTTTGTTAGTTTGCTAATTAATAGGTCATATACTATTTTGATAAGTTCTATAATTATAATTTTATGCAGTATTATATATACATTTGTGAGTTCAATACTTATTTTTAAAAAATATAAAATTAAGAAAAATGATAAGAAAAATATAATGAAAGCAGTAGCAATAATACAATTAATAATTTTTTTAGTTTTAATGTTTGACATTAGTGTAGCTTATATTAACCATACAAAAACATGTGCTGACTGGAAACCAATAATACAAAAGATAATTGATAAATCAAGCAATACAGAAGTAGTAAATTATAATGCAGATAACTATGTAAATAAAGTATATACAACCAATATAACACAATTTTTTATAATATTACTTATAAATATATTTTATAGTATATTTTGCTTTAAGTGTCAGGAAAAAATTGTAGAAAAAAACTGCATATAATTTTTTTAATTATATGAATTATAAAAAATAAGGTCGACTAGAAAACTATTAAATAAATTGACTGCATACACTAGGTATGATATATTATTATTATAAAAAGGAATTTTATTTTTGAAGGAGAATTAATTTATGAAAAAAAGTATAAAAGTAATTCTAATAATTTTAATTGTTTTAGTGATTGTTGTATTAGTTGATACAATGCAAGCAAAGATATTTGATAATAGCCCTTTAATAAAAATACGATATAATCGTGATGGTGGAAATGTAGATTATATTGATAAAGGAATTTTTGTATATACTTATGTTTTTACTAATGGGGAAAAAGTAACAGTTTATCGATGGGAAAAATATGCCCCACCAGAAGAAGTATCAGTAGATCTTGAAGCAAACAAAGAACAATCATTTTTTGGTAAAGTTATTGAATCTAATCAATCATATATTATAGTAGAGCCAAATGAAAATGAAGAAATAAGAAAATCATCAGATAAAATAAATATTGGATTAGGAGAATATAATGATGCACTTTATGAGGTAGGAACTAATGTAAAAATAACCTATGAAGGATCTATAATGGAAAGTTATCCAGCACAGGTTGAGGCAACAAAAATCGAAATAAAATCAGCTGAAAATTTTGAAATACTTTTTAAAGATAGGCAGCCAATCGATAGTTATAATAAAATTTATGCTATATTAGATAAATCGGAAACAAATAAATATGATTATACTATATATGCATATGATGGAAGTGTAAATATTAGAATTGATGGAGAGGAATATTCATTAAAAGAAGCATTATTACAAAATAAAATAACAATGGAAGAAATTATAGCAAAAGCTAACAAGGACTTTCCAGATGCAGAAATTTATAAAGATGGTGGAAGTATGGAGTATCATTATGATAATTATACAATTATTAAGTATCATACAATAGATGGAAATAGGGATGTTTATATTGGTACTAAAGATATGACAATAAATGATTTAGAAATTTAACAGATACATAAATTTATATGAGCAGGTGAGGTATATTTACATTCACTTGCTTTTTTGATATACTTTTATTAAATGAATTATAAGCATATTCAAATTTACATTTACTGAGCAAAAATTTATAGGAGAATATTGAAATGAGTAATGAAATAACAGTAAAATTAAAATGTAATATAACTGAAATTGAACAAATATTAAAAGATAAAAATTTCACAATAACCAAGAATTATTTACTAGATGATACATATTATATACCACAAAACATTGATGTTAATGCATTATCTGTAAGAGAAATACTAAATAAGGCAATATTATTAAGAAATATAGAAGAACACTTCGAAGGTATGCAAATAAAAAAGTATATAAAACTTACATGTAAGAAAAAGAAATTTGCTGAAAATGGAGATATAATATATCAAAGTAAATCAGAATGTGAAGTAACAGAGATAGAAGAAGCAAAAAATTTTATTGAATCAATAGGCTATAAAAAAATAATGAATATAAAAGAAAATGGAACTATATTTACAAATGGAGAACTAGAGATAAATCTAAAAGATATAATAAATGGAGACCAGCTAATAGAAGTAGAAACAAATAAAAACAATAAAAAATTCGATACAATTGATAAACTAAAAGAAGAAATAGATAAGTTAAAAATCCCAATAGATACAAGTGATTATTTCGTAAAAAAGGCAGAAATAGAACTTGAAAAAGTGCTAAAGTAAAGGACAAACTTGCATAATTTTACATAATGTGTTATAATGACATTTGTGAAAGGAGTTTTCACTATGTCAAATACTAATTTCAATTTATATAAAATTTTTTGTGTGGTTGCTGAAACGGAAAGCTTTAGTAAGGCAAGTGATATTTTATGCCTAACTGAACCTACAATTAGTTCACACATAACTAAGTTAGAAAATAACTTGGGTGTAAAATTATTTTATAGAGAGAACAAAGGAACAACCTTAACAAAGGTTGGAAGAGAATTATATAATTCAGTACATAATGAAATTAAAGAAATAGAATTTGCAGAAAATTCAGTAATACAAGATAGTGATATTTCAAAAGCAAAAATTACAATTGGATGTCCTTCACATATTGCTATTTCATATTTGGCAAAGTGCATAACTAAAATAAAAAAAGATTATCCAAACTTAAAAATAGATGTCATAGGCGAAACAGGATACGAAAACCTAATTCAATTACTAGAAAAACACAAAGTTGATTTTGTTATTATGGGAATTGTTCCAGAGACTAAAGCAGAAATGCAAGTAAAAGAATTAAAAGAAATTGAAAATATACTTATTTATAAAGAGCCACTAAAAATAATAAATATGAAAGAATTAGAAAACTATAAATATATATTAAATTATAAAGAATCTAGTTCTACAAAAGAACTATTAGAAGTATTAAAAAAATATGATGTTCAAATTCAAGCAGATATACAATCAGATATTACAGAAATGAGAATAGAAGAAGTAAAACAAGGTCAAGGCATAGGATATGTTATGAAAGATGCTGTCGAAGAATCAATAAAAGATAAAGAGCTTTATGAAGTTAAACTTCCAATTCAATTACCTAAAATGAAGGTAAATGTAGTTTATATGGAAAAATACTTAACAAAAATAGATAAAATATTTATAAAGAAATATTTAAAAGAAGGGTAAAAGGGGTATTCAATAAGAATATCCTTTTTCTTATATAGAAAAAAACTATAATGAGTTAGATTTTTTCAAATATACTTTTTGCTTATCCTGGTATATAATAACGATGATAAAAAAAGAAAAGAGGTTAAAAAATGGAAAGGCAAAAAGTATGTTGGAAAATAACAACAAGATGTAATCAAAATTGCAAATATTGTTTTGGATTTTCTAACATTGGAGAATTAAACTATGACAAAAATAAAAGAGTATTGGAGCATCTTGCAAATAATGGGGTAACAGATATAACCTGGACAGGTGGAGAAGCTATTCTTTACCCACAATTAAATGAACTATTAAAAAAAGCAAAAGAAAATGGAATACATAATAAACTAGTTACAAATGGTATTTATTTATCACAAAATGACAATGAATATACAAAAGACATAATAGACAATTTAGATTGCATAAATTTATCTATTGACTCAATTTCAAACGATATAAACCTAGAACTAGGAAAAGAAAATAATCATTTTGAATTAATTAAGCAACTTTTAGAAAAAATAAAAGATAAAAATGTAAAGATTGCTATAAACACAGTAGTAAGTAAGAAGAACATTGAGAAACTTGAAGAATTAGGAGAATTTTTAAATAACTATAAAATTGATGATTGGAAATTCTTAAAGTTTATGCCTGTAAGAGAACGAGCTTTAATGAATAAAGAAGAATTTGAAATAACAGAAGAACAATTAGAGAAAAAAGTAAATTCATTAAGAAAATATGAAAACATAAAAAATGTTAGATACAAAAAACAAAAATCATTTGAAAAAAGTATAGTTATTCTTCCAAATGCAGATATAATTATAACAGAAAATGGAATTGATAGATGTTTAGGAAATGCTTTAGAACAAGAAAAATTTAATTTAAAAGGTAGCTCTCCTGCAGATAAAGTAAGAATTTTAGTAACATATGACAATGAAAAAATAACAGAAGACATAGTAAATATGATAAAAAAGATAGACTATACAGAAATAGTAGGAGTATGTACAAATGAACAAGATACATTAAACAAAATAATAAATTTAAAACCAGAAATGGTATTTGCTAAATATGAAACTGACGGAATAAATGGATTAGAAATAGCAAAAAAAGCAGGAGAAACATTGGGCAAATGGAAGATGCCTGTATTCAATATATTAGATAGCAAAAACGAAATAACAGAAAAAAATGCTGATCAACTTTCTGATATAGTAAAGACGGTTGGATCAAAATTAAACTCTCTAATAAGAGAACCATATAATGATAGAATATCAGATATTATAAAAGATTACAAAGAAAATAAATATTAAAAAAGAAATGATTGGTGAAATATTTTCATTAATCATTTCTTTTTTTTATCTCTAAAATATGTTGATACTATTTCAATAAAATGTTTAGGAGTAGTATTGTCTTTATAGTCAAATAATTTAAACAATGGAAAAATATTTTTGTCAATATATCTATTATCCAAAGTAGATAAAGTATTTCTAATATTTTCTCTAACTTTATCATTCGTAGTATTATAATATTCAGCAATTCTTTTATATACATAATTTTCTAAATCTTCCAATAGAAAAGGAAAATAATAGCAAGTAATAATTGATGCCATAAGGTAATTAGCACCTTTTGAAGATATGCTTATATTGAGTAAAAGAAAAATAGGTCTAATATCATCAAAAGTCAATTCATCTATTGCTAAAATAGGACTAATTTCATTTATAGTATCTAATGTTTGAGAAATATTAAAAGGTTTATTTAATATTTTATAAACTTTAGATAAATTCGGTAACTGATTAATAATATTGCTAGATTCATTTTGTGTAGCTACTACAATTGTATAGCATTTATTAAAAATATCAGGTAATATAGAAATCCTATTAATTATATCTATGCAATTTGTAATACCTAAACTACTGCCGATAATAAGAATGTCAGGCTGTACAGTTGTATACTTATCTAAAACATCATTAACAGTATAGGCATTATATATTAAAAATTTTCTATCATTTGTAAGGAATTGACAGAGGTTTTCATTATTTTTAACTTCTGCACTAGCAACAAGTATTTTAATCATAATCTATTAAACTCCAAACAATATAACAAATATAAATTATTATACCACTTAGGTTACATAATTTCAATAGAAAAATAATAAAAATGTAAAAAAATGTAAAAATACTGCAAATAATAAAGTAAACATAACAAGTTAAGATAAGCTACAATTTTAATTGTATGCAATACAACTTTAATTCCAATTCAATTAAAAGATTAAAAAGCTATATATAATATGCCAAATTTAATCAAGATTGGAAAAGGCTATACAAAAGAAAAAGTGTGTAAGATGTATAGTATTTTTTTATCTTGAGTTTTTTCATTAACAAAAAAGCCATTTGCAAATTTTGATTAAACGATTTGTTTGAAAGGCTTTTTTTAATGAATAAATGGTTTAACAAATTTATAGATCAAAATTGTCGCAGTCCACCATCTCCATTCAATTCAAAAAAATTGAATGGAGGTAAAGGATATGAAAAAAAAGAATTATTTAATTGAGAAACTTTCAAAGGAAGAAAAAGCATATATAAAGAGAACTGTTATGACAGCGAGAAATATATACTTTAGAGACAATTATGATGATATAAATAATACAACTATGCTTTTAAATGATGAAACAGCTATAGAAGAGGAATCTGTTCTAGAAAAGGTCTTAAATCGATGCCAAGAAGAAATTGAATCAGCAGTTCAGTTTGAAAATGTAATGTCAGATCCAAAATTATATAATATTGTAAAAGAGCTATCTTTAAAGGAAAAAGAGGTACTTTTTTATTTGTATAAAAAGCAAAAAACAATGAATGAAACAGCCCAGATAATGAATTTAACTAGAAAAACATTAAGAAAATATAGAAATGAAGCCCAAAAAAAAATAATAGAAAAATTAGTAAATGGAGGCAAATAGTTATGTTTAATGATTTTAGCTTGAATGATCAAGAAATTTTAAAAATTATTGACGATTACCAAAATTTAATAACTAAATACTCTATGGTAGACGGAAAAATTAATGAAGATATAGAGCAAGAAATAAAGTTATTTATTTTTAAAATGTTAAGTAAAAATAGAAAAAAATAAAAAAATTTGAAAAATTTTTCAAAAAATTACCCATTTTAAAAATTTTTTGTGTTCTTAATATATAGAAAAATAAAAAGGAGGTATCCTATATGGACACAAAAAATGAAAATAAAGATACATCTGAATTAGAAATTATAACAGCTTATGTACAAATGGTATTTTTTACTTTGCAACATAGTGGAACAGAAATAACACCAAAATCAATAAAAAGTGAAGTTAAAATGTTTTATGAAAAATTCGGAAATCGTGAAGTCAAAAGACTAGCAAATCTTATTATGAAGGAGAAAAAATAAAATGTTAAAACATATTATATTCTTTACAATCTCCTTTGTATTAGGATTATTTGAAAGAGAGCTTATAGAATTTTTGAAGAAAAATAAGCGAAATACAAAGGTAAAACCTTTATCTAAACAAAATTTTAAAAGAGCTATGAGAGATTTAGAAATTAAATAGAGTTATTACTCTATTAGTTTCTTTGTACCCAAAGAGTGTTAGTAAAAAGTTGCACTGAAGGGGTGATAATATGAATGACTTAAAAGATGAAATATTAAAGTTATATTTTATTGATAAACTAAAACAAAAGGATATTGCGAATAAATTGCAAGTATCAAAGTATATAATATCAAGAACTGTTTCAAAAGATTGTAGATATCAAGACGAAAAAGAAAGAAGAAAGCAAGAAAATAAAGCTAAAAATAGAGAAGCTACAATTAAATATATGAATAATAAAAGAAAGAGTAATGAAACAGAATATTATTATATGAAAATGCAACATCAGCAAGACATTAGAGAACTATCTGGTGCTAAAAAGAGCATTAATAATAGAGCATATAGAAATTGGAACTCATCAGCATATAGATATAATAAAAAAACAAAAAGCTATATATTAAGAGACGATATAACAGCAGGATTTGATGTGCCAAAAAAAATTTCCTGGAAATAAAAATACTTGTAATAATTTTATAAATTTATCAATATACATTAAACAGAGGTGGACAAGATGGAAGAAATATTCTATAAAATTGACACAAAAACTATTGAAAAATTTGAAAAGAGCATAAAGAAAACGTTAAGCATATATTTAATAAACTCTGCAAATGAAAAAGGATTGATAGATAAGAAAATGACAGAATATATATTACACAGCATATAAAATTTATATAGGAGGTCTTTATGGATCTATATACAATAAGAAGAGAGCTTATGTCAGGAAAGAGCATCTATGATATACCATTAAGAGTTACATACTATGCAAGAGTATCAACAGAAAAAGAAGAACAAAAAAATTCGCTAAAAAATCAAGATATATATTATCGAAATAAAATATTAGAAAATAAAAATTGGATATTAGTTAATGGCTATACAGACAATGGAATAACAGGAACATCAACTAAAAAAAGAAATGATTTTAATGAAATGATACAAGATGGATTAGATGATTTATATGATTTGATTCTAACAAAAGAAGTGTGCAGATTTGCTAGAAACACATTAGACACATTGCAAATTACAAGAAATTTACTAGCAAAAGGAAAAGGGGTATATTTTGAATTAGATAATATAAATACTCTAGAACAAGAAGGAGAATTAAGGCTCACGATAATGGCATCATTAGCACAAGATGAAAGTCGAAGAATATCAGAAAGAGTAAAATTTGGATTTAGTAGATCAATAGAAAAAGGAAGAGTTTTAGGAAATAATGCAATATGGGGATATGAAAAAAATAAATGCAAATTAGAACTTAACGAAGAGGAAGCAAAAATAGTAAAGAGAATATATGAAATATATTCAACAGGAAATGTTGGGATAAGAAGAATAGGAAAAGAATTGGCAAAAGAAGGTATATATACAAGAAGAGGAGAAGAATTTGCATATTCAACAATAAAAAACATACTAACAAATCCAAAATATAAAGGCTTTTATTCAGGCAATAAAACAAGAGTAATAGATTTCATGACTAAGCAAAGAGTGAACTTAAGTAAAGATGAAATTATAGAATATAAAACAACAGAAGACATAGTGCCACAAATAGTAGATGAGAAAATTTGGAATAAATGTAATGAAATATTCAAAGAACGAAGTGAGAGGGCAAAAGATGCATCTCTTGGTTATAACAACAAATATAAATATTCAGGAAAAATTTTCTGCCAAAAAGATGGGCAAAGTTATTGGAGATCATCCAATAGGGGAAAAGAATTTTGGCAATGTGCCTTATATAAAAATAAAGGAAAAGATGGATGCTCAAGTAATGTAAATATATATACTGAAACATTGGATAATATTTTAATAGAAATTTTTAACGAACTTTTTATAAACAAAGATCAGTTTATAAATGAATTATTAGATAAGATTATGAAATACATGGAGAGTAATTCTTCAAATATTGATATAAAAAAAATAGAAGATAAAATAGAAGATTTAAAAAAAGAAAAGAAAAAGTTAATTAAATTATATACTACAGATTTGATTGACGAAAAAGAATTTCAAGAGGAAAGTGAAACATACAATAAAGATATAGAAAAATTACAAAAAGAACAAGAAAATATAATAGAAGTAAGAAATAAAAATTCTATTGATGAAAAGAGAAAAATACTAGAAACAAGTTTTAAAAAGGATATAGAATTTAATAAAATTATGCCAGGACAATTAGTCGACGAAATTTTGCAAAAGATAAAAGTTGAAAAAGTAGATGATAGTGGATTGGCAAATTTACAAATAATTTTAAAAATAGGAATAACAATAAATGTTTTATATAAAAAACAAAAAATAATTAAATACATAAATATGCAAAAAGTTGCAAGTTAAAAGTCCTAAAGGGGCTTTTAATTTTTTGTTTTAAAACTTCTAAATTGTTGACAATAGAGCCAAAGAGAGTTACAACACAAGTATAAATTTTTATATTTGGAGGTTTTGAAATGAATATTTATGAAATTAGAAAAGAACTATCTTCTGGGAAAACAATTTATGATATACCATTACGAGTTACATACTATGCAAGAGTATCAACAGAAAAAGAAGAACAAAAAAATTCGCTAGAAAATCAAGATGATTATTATAGGGACAAGATACTATCAAATCCAAACTGGACATTTATAAGAGGATACTCAGATGATGGAATAACAGGTACATGCATAAAGAAAAGAAATGATTTTAAATCAATGATTGAAGATGGAAGAAACAATAAATTTGATTTAATATTAACAAAAGAAGTGTGCAGATTTGCTAGAAACACATTAGATACACTTCAAATTACTAGAGAATTATTATCGTTGGGCAAAGGAGTATATTTTGAACTAGATAATATAAATACTCTAGAACAAGATGGAGAATTAAGATTGACAATAATGGCATCACTAGCACAAGACGAGAGTAGGAGAACATCTGAAAGAACAAAATTTGGATTTAATAGATCAATAGAAAAAGGAAGAGTTTTAGGAAATAATGCAATATGGGGTTACCAAAAGAACAAATGTAAATTGGAGCTAAATGAGGAAGAAGCAAGAGTAGTAAAAAGAATTTTTGAGGTGTATTCAACAGGTAATGTAGGAATTAGAGGAGTTTCAAAAGAACTTGCAAAAGAAGGTCTTTATTCAAGAAGTGGTAAACCATTAAGCTATTCTACTATAAGAGGTATTATTGTAAATCCAAAATATAAAGGGTTTTATTGTGGAAAAAAGACAGAAGTAATAGACTTTCTAACTAAAGAGAAAATATATATACCACAAAATGAGTGGATTACATACAAAACAGAAGAAAATATTGTACCACAGATAGTTGACGATGAACTATGGGAGAAATGCAATAAAATTATTAGTAAGCAACATGAACGATTTACAAAAGAAGGCACATGCTGGAATAGTAATTATTTATATTCTAAATTACTAGTATGCTCTCATGATGGAAAACCATATTGGAGAAGAAAATATAGACGAACAAAAGGAGATGAATATTGGGGATGTTCTCAATATGCCAGAGAAGGCAGAGAAGGCTGTATTAGCAATACTTATGTTGCTACAAATGATTTAAATAAAATTTTAACAGATGTGTTTAGTGAATTAAAGGATAAAAAAGAAAAAATAATGAAAGACATGATAAAAATAAATAAAGAGTCTTTTAGCAAAAATGAATTAAACAATATAGAATATAAAAATATAGAGGAGCAAATCAATGAATTAGAAGTAAGTAAAAAAGGCTTGATAAAATTGTACTCTTTAAATAAAATCGATGAAAACGAATTCGAAGAATTAAATAATGAATATAAATCAAAGATTAAAAAATTAAAAAATATAATAGATGAAGGAAAAGACAGCGAAGAAAATATAGAAATAGAAAAAAATAAACAAAAGATAGAGCAGTTTTTTAATTTCAATAAATTTGAATTAACAAACAATTTTCTACGAGAAAAAGTAAATAAAATTTATGTTGAACAAATTGAAAAAAACCATTTGAAATTAAAGATAAATTTTAAATTTGATTTAAAACTTCCAGCTGAAGATAAAGAATGTATCCGTTTAGAGCTAATCATGTGTATACTTGGAGCTTTTGCCTTTAATTTTACACCAAATCTAGAGCCTTGTTTAACCATTTCTGGTTCATCTAAAATAAGTTCATCAATAGAAGGTGTAACAATTCCATAACCAGTAGCTTTTACTTGTTCTAAAGCATAAGAAATTTTATCATATTGCTTTTTAACTCTTGAAAAGTCTGTCATTGTACTAAATAAAGCACTTTCATTGTCTATTTGAACACCAGAAATTTCTGTTAATACTTGGTAAAATAGCTCATCTAAAAGCTGAATTTTAACTTGAACACTACCATCTCCAAGATTTATTTCATTTAAAGAACTACTAGTAATAACTTTTGTATTTTGAAGCATATTAATTCCAGTACTAACCTCTTTTAAGATATGTATATTAGTAAATGCAGATTGAATTTCTTCATACAACTCTTTTTTTAGCCAATGTTCATCAGGTAAGCCATCAACCCATCTAGGAAAATCTAAATTAATAGTTTCAATTGGAAATTCATATAAAATTTTTCCAAATATATCATCAATGTCCTCTAAGTCTAAATGAGCACAGTCTGTAGGAATAACATAAACTCCATATTTATCTTCTAATTTTTTAGCTAAATCTTTGGTGTAGTCTGAAAATGGATCATTGCTATTTAAAACAATAACAAAAGGTTTATTTAATTCTTTTAGTTCATTAACAACTCTTTCTTCTGCATTAATATAGTCTTCTCTTGGAATATCTGTAATGCTTCCATCTGTAGTAACCAAAATACCTATTGTAGAATGTTCAGCAATTACTTTACGAGTGCCTATTTCAGCCGCTTCTTCAAATGGAATATCTTCTTCATACCATGGAGTTTTTACCATTCGAGGCATATCATCTTCTAAATAGCCTATTGCATTATTTACTAAATATCCAACACAGTCTACAAGTCTTGTCTTAAATTTTAAATTATCTCCTACTGTAATTTCTACAGCTTCGTTTGGTATAAATTTAGGCTCTGTAGTCATAATAGTTCTTCCACCAGCACTTTGTGGAAGTTCATCTCTAGCTCTTTCTTTTTTGTATTCATTATTAATATTTGGAATAACAAGCAAATCCATAAAATTTTTAATAAAAGTAGATTTACCGTGTACGAACAGGACCAACAACACCAACATATATGTCGCCATCTGTACGCTCAGCTATATCTTGATATAATTTTAAATTCTCTTCCATGAATTTATAAACCCCCTCTAAGAAATGTTTGTACTAAACTTTATTTAATGTATATTAGTTATTCCAAAACTTATGACAAAAATTTAAAAATTATTTACAAAAACATTATTGTACTATATAATATTAAAAAATAAGTAATAAAATTATGCTAAAGGGTATTATGTTCTAAATGCAGCAACTGATATTACTATGGTTAAAATTGATGGAGTTAAATAACATACACAAAAAATAAGTTAAATAAAAAAGGAGCAAAAAATGGCTACAATAATTAATGGAAAAGAATTAGCTAAAAAAATAAGACTAGAATTAAAAAATGAAGTAGATGAGTTAAAAAGTAAAGGCATAGAACCAAAACTTTCTGTAATAATGGTAGGAAATGATAAAGCATCAGAGGTATATGTACGAAATAAAAGTAAAGCATGTAATGAAATTGGAATAGCTTTTGAAGAATTTTTATTGCCAGAAGAAACTAGTAAAGAGGAATTGCTAGGTTTAATAGAAAAATTAAATCAAAGAAAAGATATTCACGGAATATTGCTTCAAAGCCCAATTCCAAAACACTTAGATATTAGAGAAGCATTTAATAGTATAGATTATAGAAAGGATGTTGATGGTTTTCATCCAATTAATGTTGGAAAATTAGCAATAGGTGAAGAAAGCTTTGTTTCTTGTACACCAGCAGGAGTAATGGAAATGTTAAAAGAGTATGGTATAGATGTACAAGGAAAAAGGGCAGTAGTAATTGGCAGAAGTAATATTGTAGGAAAGCCATTATCTCAACTTTTATTAAATGCAAATGCAACAGTAACAATTTGCCATTCTAAAACACAAAACATAGCTGAAATAACAAAAGAAGCAGATATATTAGTTGCAGCTTTAGGAAAACCAAAATTTGTAACAGCTAATATGGTAAAAAAGACGGCAGTTGTTATAGATGTAGGAATTAACAGAGATGAAGGAAAATTAGTAGGAGATGTAGACTTTGAAAATGTAGAAAAAATAGCTTCATATATAACACCAGTTCCAGGTGGAGTAGGACCTATGACAGTAGCAATGCTAATGAAAAATGTAGTTAAGGCAGCTAAAAGTACTATTAATTAATTTTAAATTTATATAGTAAAATTCATAGAAAAAGATAAATTGGGGGCTTTCATATTTTGAAACGGAGGATTACAATATGAAAACAATTTATCAAAATCAAAAAGAATATCCAGAAAAATTAAGTAAAATTTATGCACCACCAGCAAAATTATATGTGCTTGGTGATGAAACAATATTAAACAAGCCATCAATAGCAATTATTGGCTGTAGAAATGCAAGTCAATATGGTAAAAGGGTGGCTTTTAAATTTGCATATGAACTTGCCAAAAAAGGAATTATAATTGTAAGTGGACTAGCAAGAGGAATTGACATATATAGCCATTTAGGAGCAGTAAAAGCAAATGGAAAAACAATAGCAGTATTAGGAAGCGGTTTTAACCATATTTATCCTTCAGAACACAAAAAATACTGTGTAGATATTATAGAAAAAGGTGGAGCAATTATAACAGAATATGAAAATAATACAAAGCCAATTCCTACAAATTTTCCTGCAAGAAATAGAATTATAAGTGGGTTATCTAATGGTGTTTTAGTAGTAGAAGCAAAACAAAAAAGTGGTACTTTAATTACAGTAGATTATGCTTTAGACCAAGGAAAAAATGTATTTATAATACCTGGAAATATTACAAGTAATAATTCTTATGGAACTAATGAATTAATTAAACAGGGGGCAAAATTAGTTACTAACATAGAAGATATATTGGAAGAAATGTAATTGTTAATTGCTTTATAACTAATAGCTAAAATAGTACTATTTTAGCTTTAAAGCAATTATAACTATTAACTAGTAACTTTCTTAAGGAAGTTTAGTATTCAAACTCTTGCAAAATATAAAAAGTATGATATAATTAAAATATTAGAAAAGCTAAAACGCAGCTAGGAGAAGTTATGCCTAAATTTTTTGTTAAAACAAATCAAATTAATAATAATAAAATAAAAATTACTGGCGAAGATGTAAAACATATTGTGCAAGTTTTAAGAGCAAAAAAAGGTGAAGAATTAAATATTTGTTGCATAGACGATGGAACCAATTATATAGCTACAATCGAGCAAATTAGCAAAGAGGAAATTTTGTGTAATATATTAAAACAAATAGAAAACTTTAGTGAATCAAATGTACAAGTAACATTATTTCAAGGACTTCCAAAAGCAGATAAAATGGAATATATTATACAAAAAAATACAGAACTTGGAATAAAAGCTATTACACCAGTTATAATGAAAAGATGTGTAGTAAAGCTAGATGCAAAAGATGTAAATAAAAAGTTGCAACGTTGGCAAAAAATTGCAGAATCAGCAGCAAAGCAAAGTGGAAGAAATATAATACCAACTATAGAAAACCCAATTACAGTAGAAGAATTGGCTAAAAAAGTAAGTGAATTTAATATTTTAATTTTAGCTTATGAAAATGAAAACAACAATACTTTAAAAACAGAACTTCAAAATTTAAAAAATATACAAAATTTAAAAATAGGAATTATTGTTGGTCCAGAAGGTGGATTAGATATACAAGAAGTTAATATATTAAAAGATTCAGGTGCAAAAATAGTAACACTAGGAAAAAGAATACTAAGAACAGAAACAGCTTCAATTATGATAATAAGTAATATAATATATGAATATGAAATATAAGTAGAAAGGAATGAAAGTAAAAATGGCTACAAAAAAACAAGTAGTAGAAAACGAAGAAAGTAAGGCAGAAAACAAATCTAGCAAAAATAAAAAAATTGCAACTGGCAACACAAAAAAAGCTGTTCAAAAAAGGAGTTCGTCTGTAGCAGCTAAATCAGCAAAAACAAAGACTCTTGCAAAAAAACAACCTGCAAAGGAACAAAAGGAAGAGAAAAAAGTAACTAAATCTAAAGGAGGAACCTCAAAAAAAGTGAATAAAAAACCTGAAAATGAAAAGCATAATGAGCTAGAAGAGGTAGTAAAAAATGAAGTTATAGAAGAAGCTATAAATGAAAAAGAAGAAGTTACTAAAAAACAAAGTTCAAAAGGAAAAGCAAAAACTAGTGCAAAAAAAGAAACAGTAAAAAAAGAAGATTCTAGTAATGATGCTACTAATGAAGAAGTTTCTGAAAAACAAGAAGAAAATAATGCAAAAGTAGCAAAAACACTTACTTCAAAACAAATAGAAGAGATTAAAGAAGTAGTAAAAGAAGAAATAAAAGCAAATAAAAAAATGCCAGAAGAGCAAGAACAAAATCTATTACAAAAGTTATTTCAAAATATAGGTCTAGCAGTTATGATAATGGTATACTTTAATTTTATTGTTTTAGGCTTTATTAATATTGAAAGTAATGTATTTTTAACAGATATAAAAGTATTTAGTATGGCAATGCTTATTATTGCAATTGGAGTATTTGAATTTGCATACAAAAAAGAAAGTGGAAGATATGCTATTCATGGAATTGAAATTTTAATATTAGCATTTGTTACAATGGCACTTCTTTATATTAATTTAATGTGGTCAGATAAATTTATTCCAATAGCAGTATTTATTAGTTACTTATTTTGTATATATTATGTTGCAAAATCAATTTTCATTTACCGTAAAATGAAAAAAGAATACTCAGCAAGTTCTATAAAAGAAATGCTAAAAAAATAAAAAGGGGAAGCAATAATGAATAGTATGACAGGCTTTGGCAGGGCTAAATTAGAAAAAGAATCACGCGAATATTTAGTAGAAATTCGCTCAGTAAACCACAAATATGCTGACATTACAGTAAAAGTACCTAGAAACCTTTTATATTTAGAAGATAAAATAAGGAAGGCAGTTTTAAATAAAGTATCTAGAGGAAAAATAGAAATATACATTAATTATGCTAATTATGGATTAGATGGAAAAAATGTTATTATAAATAAGGAACTTGCTAAAAAATATATAGAAGAACTTTCTGCTTTAGCAGAAGAAAATAGTATATCTAGCGGAATTCGTGCTACTGAAATTTCTAAAATGCCAGATGTTTTAAATGTTGAAATAGAAGAAGATGGCTTAGAACTAATATGGAGTGAACTTTCAGAATGTTTAGAAAATGCTTTAAATAATTTCGTAGAAATGAGAAAGCTAGAAGGAGAAAAAATAAAGCAAGACTTACAAAATAGATTGCAAAGTATTGAAAAAAATGTCGATGAAATTTCGAATTTATCTACTGGACTTGTGGAAGAATATGTAGTAAAATTAGAAGAAAGAATAAAAGAAATTTTAAAAGTAGATGTAGTAGACCAAACAAGATTAGCACAAGAAATTGTTATTTATTCTGATAAATTTTCTACAGAAGAAGAATTAACAAGATTAAAAAGTCATATTTCACAATTTGAAAAATTAATGTTATCAGAGGAACCTTGTGGTAAAAAAATTGATTTTCTAGTACAAGAAATGAACAGAGAAACAAACACTATTGGCTCTAAATCTGGAAAGCTAGAAATTACAAATTTGGTAATTGAACTAAAAACAGAATTAGAAGACATAAGAGAGCAAATACAAAACATTGAATAATGTTAAATAGGAGGTTGTTTATGCAATTAGTTAATATTGGATTTGGAAATAGTGTTTCAGCAAATAGAATTATTGCTATAATAAGTCCAGAATCTGCACCAATAAAAAGACTTGTACAAGATGCAAAAGAACAAGGAAGAGCTATAGATGCTACATGTGGCAGGAGAACAAGAGCAGTAATAATTATGGATTCAGACCATGTTGTATTATCTTCTGTTCAACCAGAAACTGTAGCAGGAAGATTTGAAATAGATATAACTAAAAAAGATGAAATAGAAGAAAATTAATAGAAAGAAGGAAAAATATATGTTAGTAAAACCAACAGTATTAGAATTATTAGAAAAGGTAGATAATCGTTTTCAATTAGTAACTGCTACTTCTAAAAGAGCTAGACAATTAGCTGCAGGAAGCACACCACTTACTAAAAAAGAAGAGCCATCACCAGTTTCTTTAGCAGCAGATGAAATAGCAGAAGGCAAGGTGAGTGTATGTTAGTATTACTATCTGGAGTATCTGGAGCAGGAAAAGATACTATTAAAAAAGAATTAATTGAAAAAATGGAAAATGTAGAATCTCTTCCATCTTATACAGATAGAAATCCTAGAAGTAATGATATACCAGGAGTAACCTATAATTTTGTTACAACAGAAGAATTTGAAGAGATGATTAAAAGAGGCGAACTATATGAATATAGTGTTCATCATGAACATTATTATGGAACTTCAAAAAAATTACTAAATGAAAAAATAGCAAATGGTAAAATTATAGTAAAAGACATTGAAGTAAATGGTGTAGAAAACCTAACAAAATTACTAGGAAATGAAGTTAAAATAGTTACTATATTTTTAAGAGTTCCAAAAGACGAATTGCAAAAACGCTTAGAACAAAGAATAGATAAGCTAAGCATAAAAGAAATACAACTTAGACTAAATAGATTTGACTTTGAAGAATCTAAAATAGGAATGTATGATTATGTAATAAAGAATAATAATTTAGAAAAAACAGTTAATATAATTATGGAAATTATAAAAAATGAATATAACTCAACTGATGTAGAATTTTAAAAATGCCATTAATGGCATTTTTTTATGCAATTTTGCTTTCTTGCTTTTTTTACTTAAATTTGATATTATATGTTTATGTTAAAATAAGGAGAAAATCTTATGATTGCAGAAGTTATTTTAGATAGTAATGCAAAAGATTTAAATAGAGTATTTGATTACAAAATACCTGAAAATCTACTTTCAACAGTTCAAATTGGAAGTAGAGTTTTTGTGCCTTTTGGCAATCGTAAGACTTTAGAAGAAGGATTTGTTTTAAATATTAAAGAAAGTTCACCTTATAATCTTAAAGAAATTGTTAATGTAGACGGCACAGAATACATTAGCACAGAATCTATTTCACTTGCTAAATGGATGGCTAAAAGATATTTTTGCAATATTTCAGATTGCATTAAATTAATGCTTCCACCAGGAACAACTACAAAAATTTTAGAAAATAGAATTAAAGAAAAATCGGTTTCTTTGGTATATTTAAAAAAGGATATAGAAGAAATAGAAGAGGCAATAGAAAGTAAAAAAATAAAGTCAGATAAACAAATAAGACTATTAAAATTCTTAATTCAAAATGATGGTGCTTTATTCTCAGATATAGAAATGTTTACAGATGCTAAAAGAAATATAGTAAATACATTAGAAAAAAATGGTTATGTGGAAATTATAGAAAAGCAAATAGAAAGAAATCCATTTATTCATAAAAAAATAGAAAAAAGTAGAAAATTAGAATTAACAAATGAACAGCAAAATGCTTTTCAAACTATTAGTGATGCAATAGATGATAATTTATATTCAGAATTTTTACTATTTGGAGTAACTCGGATCACGGAAAAACCGAAGTTTACATACAATTAATAGAGAAGGTATTAAACGAAGGAAAATCAAGTCTAATGTTAGTGCCAGAAATTTCATTAACACCACAAACTGTAGATAGATTTATTTCACGTTTTGGAGAAGATGTAGTTGCCGTGCTTCATAGTAAATTATCAGTAGGAGAGCGCTTTGATCAATGGAATAAAATAAAAAATGGAACAGCTAAAATTATAATAGGTGCGCGTTCGGCAATTTTTGCACCTGCTTGTAATTTAGGCTTAATTATTATAGATGAAGAACATGACCAATCGTATAAATCAGAAATGGCACCAAGATATAATACAAAAGAAATTGCTACATATTTAGCAAAAGAAAAAAATATTCCTGTTGTTTTAGGAAGTGCAACACCTGATTTAGATACATTTTACAAAGCAAAAGAAGGCAAAATTACATTGCTAGAATTAACTAAAAGAGCTAATAATGGAAGTTTACCAGATGTTCAAGTAGTAGATTTAAGACTTGAACTAGAAAATGGAAATAAGTCAATGATTAGCGGAGCACTAAATAAAGCTATAAAGGAAAATCTTGAAGCAAAAAAACAAACTATATTATTTTTAAATCATAGAGGGTTTTCTACATTTTTAATGTGCAGAGATTGTGGAAATACTATAAAATGTAAAAACTGTAATATTACTTTAACTTATCATGCAAAAGAACAAAAACTAAAATGTCATTATTGTGGTTATGAAATACCTCTTTTAAAAGAATGCCCAGAGTGTCATAGTAAAAATATAAAACATTTTGGTACTGGAACACAAAAACTAGAAGAACAAATTCATATGCTTTTTCCAGAGGCAAGTACAATTAGAATGGATATAGATACTGTTACAAAGAAAAATTCACATGAAGAAATTTTAAATGCCTTTAAAAATACACCAATAGATATTTTAATAGGAACTCAAATGGTAGTAAAAGGACATCATTTTCCAAATGTTACATTGGTAGGAGTAATAGCAGCAGATACAAGCTTAAACATAGATGATTTTAAAGCAAATGAAAGGACATTTCAGCTTTTAACACAGGTAGCTGGAAGAGCAGGAAGAGAAAAAGATAAGGGCAAAGTAATAATACAAACATATAACCCAGATAATTTTAGTATAGAGTGTTCAAAAGAGCAAGATTATAATTTATTTTACAATACAGAAATTATGATGAGAAAAAAATTGAAATATCCGCCATTTTGCGATATAATAGTAATTGGAATTACATCAAAAAGTAGTAAAGAAGGACAGCAGGTTACAAAAAAAATACATGATTACTTAAAAAATAGAGTATTAACAGAAAATTTGGGAATTATACTATATCAAGGAATGCCAGCACCAATTGATAAAATAAAAAACAAGTATCGTTACCGTATAATAATTAAATGCAAATATAATGATGAAATAATTAACTTAATGAATGATGTACTAAATAAATACAGCTTGGAAAAGGAGAGCAAAACTGGAAATACTAGAGTTATAGTAGACTTAAATCCAAATAGCTGGTATTAGTTTTGTCGCTTTGGGGACAGGTACAAAAGCGACAAACTGTCACTTTTGGGACATATTAAATATAAAAAAGGGGGCGCTAACAATGGCAATTAGAATTGTAAGAGAAGATGGAGATGAAATCTTAAGAAAAAAATCAAGAGAAGTAGAAGTAGTAGATGATAAAATTAGGCAAATATTAGATGATATGGTAGATACACTTCATAACTATAATGGAGTTGGTTTAGCTGGCCCTCAAATAGGTCTTTTAAAAAGGTTAGTAGTTATTGATTTATATGATGATAAAGGACCAATAAAATTAGTAAACCCTAAAATAATTAAACAAAAAGGTGAGCAAAAAGTAGAAGAAGGTTGCCTAAGTTTTCCTAACCAATTTGCAAAAATAATAAGACCATTAGAAGTTACTATAGAAGCATTAAATGAAAATGGCAAAAAGATAAAATTAAAAGGAGAAGGTCTTCTTGCACAAGCAATTTCACATGAACTTGATCACTTAGATGGAATTTTATTTGTAGATAAAATTATTCCTGGTACTTTACAATATGTAGAACCAGATGATGAAAAAAATAAATAGATAAGGGGGACTATAATATTATGCTTAATATTGTATTTATGGGAACACCAGACTTTGCAAAAGAATCTTTGCAAAAAATTACAGAAGCGGGCCATAATATTTTAGCTGTTGTAACAAACCCAGACAAGCCAAAAGGCAGAGGCATGAAAATGATAGCATCTCCTGTAAAAGAGTACGCTACTCAAAGAAACTTTACTATATATCAGCCAGAAAAAGTAAGAAAAAATGAAGAATTTTTAAATGAAATAAAAAAATTAAATCCAGATGTTATTTGTGTAGTAGCTTATGGAAAGATTTTGCCACAAGAATTACTAAACATACCAAAGCTAGGTTGCATTAATGTGCACGGTTCACTTCTTCCAAAATATAGAGGCGCTGCTCCAATTCAATGGGCTGTTTTAAATGGAGATAAAACAACTGGAATTACCACAATGTATATGGATTCAGGAATGGACACAGGAGATATTATATTAAAAAAAGAAGTAGAGATTAATGATGATGAAACCACAGGGGAACTTTGGAATAATTTAAGTAAAATTGGTGGAGAATTATTAGTAGAAACTTTAAAACTAGTAGAAGAAGGAAAAGCACCAAGACAAAAGCAAGGCGAAGATTTTACAATGGCACCAATGCTTGAAAAAGAAATGGCAAAAATAAATTGGGAAGAAAAAACGGCTAAAGAAATAAAAAACTTAGTAAGAGGCTTAAACCCAATTATGGGAGCATATACATTTTTAAATGAAAAAAAACTTAAATTTTGGAAAGTGCAAAATTTAAGTAATAAAGACTTTTTAGAAGTATATGAAGAAATGAGAGAATATGACTATAAATTATCTCAAATTATGCCAGGTACTATTTTATTAGCAGATGAAAAACAAGGCTTATTCATAAAAGCTAAAGATGATGGTATTATTCAAGTTTTAGAACTTCAAGCTGAAAATGCAAAAAAAATGACAGTAGGAGATTTTTTAAGAGGAAATAGACTTCAAGCTGGAACTGTATTAGAGTAAATTACATCAAAAAAGATATATAACTAAAGCTCTAAAACAAAAAACTCTTTAAATTGCAGAAATGCAGTTTAAAGAGTTTTTTAAAAAATGAATTCTATATGAAATTTTAAAAAATAGTTGTAAATTTTTGATATAATTGATATACTTATACTATCATAAAAAAAGGAGGAATTTTTTATGGAAGAAAATAAAGAAATAAAAGAAGTAGAAGAAGTTAATGAAAATCATGGAGAAGTTGCATTAGAAAACAATACTAATATAAAAATAGCAGATGATGTAATTGCTGTTATAGCAGGAGTTGCAGTAGCTGAGGTTCCAGGAGTAGCAGAAATGTCTGGTGGATTTGCTGGTGGAATTTCTGAAGTACTTAGTGGAAAGAAAAACTTATCAAAAGGAATTAAAGTTGAATCAGGAGAAAAGGAAACTAAAATTGATGTAAATATTATTGTTGAATATGGAACTAGAATTCCTGATGTAGCTTTTGAAATTCAAAACAGAGTTAAAAAAACAGTTGAAAATATGACTGGTTTAAAAGTAGTAGAAGTTAATGTACATATTCAAGGAGTTAGTACAGAAAACATGGAATCTAAAGAAACACCAGAAAATAACTAATTAAAAAAACATAGGCACGGGAATACCTAAAAATAATATGCCGTGCCTATATTAATATTAGGAGGAAAAATAAATGAAAATTTTAGATAGAATTGGACTAGCACTTTTTTCAACTTTAGTATTAATTTTGTGCATTATTATGTGCCTTATAGTTTTTGGTTGGGTAAATATTGATTTTATTAGTGAAATTTTAACATATGTAAGACATAATGAGGTAGTTTCTAATATAACATTAGGAGTAAGTATTGTACTTATTTTACTTGCAATTAAATGTATATTTTTTGAATCAAGTTCAAAAGAAGAAAATGATTACAAAAATGGTATTTTACTAGAAAACTCTGATGGAAAGTTACTAATTACTAAAGAAACATTAGAAAATTTAGTAAATGGTGTAGTAAAAGGCTTTGATAGTGCGGAAAATGTAACTACTAGAGTAGAATTAGATAGAGAAAATAATGTTAAAGTATATGTAAATTTAAGTGTAAAGGAAAATGCAATTATTAAAGAATTATCAACTAATTTACAAACAAAAATTAAATCTACAATTAAAAGAGCATCAGACTTAGAAGTAAAAGAGGTTAATATCAAAGTAAAAGATATTGAACCTGTAAAAAATATAGTACAAGAAGAACAATAAAGAAAGGATTGATAATAATGGATAACTTTAAAATGTTTTGCGATAAATATGGAGGAGCTATTTTAGGATTTATTGTAGGCCTAGTTTTAGCAATTTTATTATTATGCACAAACTTATATAAATTAATTATTGGTATTGCTTTAATTATTGCTTGTATTTATTTTGGAAATTATATTCAACGTAATAAAGAAGATGTAAAAGATAAAGTAAAAAAATTTATTGATAGATTATAGAATTAATAATAAAAGGGGAAAATGTAATGACAAGAACACAAACTAGGCAGTTAGCTTTTGAATTATTATACAGTTTAGAAATTCAAAAAATTTCTATAGAAGAAGAGGAAGAACAAATTGCTTTATTTTTGAAAGAACAAGAAATAGATGATGAAGCAAAGGTAAAAGATTATATAATAAATATAGTAAAAGGTATTGAAGAAAATAAAGTAGAAATTTTAAATTATATATCTAAAAATTTAAAAGAAAAATGGGACATTAGTAGAATTTCTAAAATAAATCTTACTTTATTAAAGCTTGCTACATATGAAATTATTTATTCAAAAGTACCATATAAAGTAGTAGTAAATGAAGTAGTAGAGCTTGCAAAAAAATATGGCGATGATACTTCTCCATCTTTTATTAATGGAGTTTTAGCAAACATAATAAAACAAGCAGGTCTTGTAGAAGAGTAAAATCTTTTAGTGTACATTTGAAAGGAATAATTATAAAGAATGATATACAATCCAATAAGTGTAACTGAACTAAATAAATACATAAAATCAAAATTTGAAGAAGATGAATATTTTGATAATGTGCTAGTAGAGGGCGAAATATCTAATTGCAAATATCATTACACAGGTCATATTTATTTTACATTAAAAGATGAAAATTCTTTAATAAAGAGTATAATGTTTAAAACATATACATCTCACTTAGACTTTACTTTACAAGATGGGATGAGGGTAATTGTATTAGGAAGTGTTTCTGTTTTTGAAAGAGATGGTACTTATCAATTATATGCAAAAGCAATTAAAGGGCTTGGAAAAATGGGAGACCTAAGAGCAGCATTTGAGCAACTAAAGGAAAAATTAGAAAAAGAAGGACTATTTAGTACTGAACATAAAAAGCAAATTCCAATGTTTCCAAGAACAATTGGTGTTTTAACATCTAATACAGGTAGTGTAATTAGAGATATTATAAATGTATCTACTAGAAGAAATCCAAATGTATATATTAAATTACTTCCTGTTCCTGTGCAAGGAGAAGGAGCAGCAATCAAAATAGCAGAAGGAATTAATATTATTAACAAAGAAAATCTAGCAGATGTTATAATTTTAGCAAGAGGAGGAGGCTCGCTTGAAGATTTATGGCCATTTAATGAAGAAATTGTTGCTAGAGCAATCTATAATTCAGAAATACCAGTTATTTCTGCTGTAGGTCATGAAACAGATTTTACAATATCAGATTTTGTAGCAGATTTAAGAGCGCCAACACCATCTGCTGCAGCTGAATTAGCAGTACCAGATATAGCATTACTTAAAGATAGCTTAATTAAATATCAAAATAGGTATAAACAAGCATTACTTAAAAAAATAGAGCTAATGAAATTGCAATATGAAAAATGTATGGCAAACAGAGTATTTACTAACCCTTTACAAAGAATTAATGAACAATATATTCAAATTGATTCTATTGTAAAAGAATTAGTCCATAAAATAGAACAAAAACTTCAAAATGAAAAGTCTAAAGCACAAAATATTATGCTAAAATTAGATGCATTAAGTCCTTTAAAAACATTAACTAGAGGCTATGGAATTATTTCAAATAAGGGTAAAGTAGTAAAAAGTGTAAAGCAGTTATCAAAGGGCGAAGAAATTCAAATTCGTATGCAAGATGGACAAACAAATGCAAAAATTATTTAATATAAGAAAAGAGGAATTTATATGAGTAAAGGAACAAGAAACACATTAATATTTATAGCAATTATTTTATTAGTATTTGGTATATTATGGGCAATATATTCAGATAACAAAACAGAGCCAATTGATGCTAATTCAGCAGATGGAAATATATTACAAAATGCTGATGCTGGTCTTGAAAATATGATTAATGATATTTTTGAAGAACCTAAAGATGAAAATAATACTAAAAATGTGGAAGAAAATAAAGAAGATTCTAATTCTAGTAGTGCTACTGCACAGAATGAAATTAATAATGATAATGTAATGACTCCAAAAGAAACAAGAGCAGTTAATTTAGTTAAAGAGGAATGGAAAAAGAAATGGGGAAGCTTAGATGATGTATCATTTAATGTAAGCATTCAAAACGATGGAAAATATGGAGTAACAGTTTATGACGTAACAACAACACAATCAATTAAATTTTATATTGTAGATGTAGATACTGGAATTGTAAAAGAAAGATAGGTTTATAGGTATAACCTTATTAAAAAACCTAAATATAATGTAGGTATAAATAAAATGGCAGATAAAAAAGAAAAAAAATTAAATTTTGAAGAGGCTATGAAAGATTTAGAAAAAATAGCAAATGAATTAGAAAAGGGAGATTTAGATCTAGAAGCTTCAGTTAGCAAATTTGAAGAAGGGATGGAGCTTTCAAAAAAATGCAATAGCCTTTTAGAAAATGCAGAAAAGAGAATTAGTATTTTATTAAAAGATGAAGATACTATTAAAGAAGAAAATTTTATTCAAGAAGACAATGAGGAATAGGGAAAATGATTAAGGGGATTATTACTTTTATAGTGCAATATAAATATATAATTGTGCCATTCTTAGTATGGTTTGGTATTCAATTATTTAAATTCATATATGATTTAGTAACAACAAAAAAAATAAATTTCAAAAGAATTCTACAAGCAGGTGGAATGCCAAGTTCACATTCAGCAGTTGTAATAGCATTAACTACTATGGTAGGAAAAGATGTAGGTTTGCAATCTCCAATGTTTGGAATATCTTTAATTTTTTCTTTTGTTGTTATGTATGATGCGGCAGGAGTAAGACGCGCAGCAGGAAAACAAGCTAAAATATTAAACAAAATTGTGCAAACACCTGGGCTTACTGGAGTGGAAGTTCAAGAAAAGCTAGTAGAAGTTTTAGGACATACTCCTGTACAAGTTTTTGTTGGAGCAATTATTGGTTTAATTGTTGGGTTAATTATACCATAGTTGTCGCTTTTGGGACGTTTGTTAAAGCGACTACTCGTCGCTTTTGGGACATATATAAATAAGTTACTATTCACAGCCCTAAAATTATCCGCCACGTCGCTTGCGTATTATATATGTTTTTTCTCGACTAAAGCACGAAAAAACATATATAATACCGCTGTGGCTACTCTAAAATTTATAATTGGCTGTGAATAGTAACATAACAGTTATATTATGAAATAGTTGTTATATGAAGGTTTATGGGTAACCTTTTAAAAACCTAAATATATTATACGAGGAATTATAGTAAAAATGGAAGATATAGAAATAGCAAGAAATACTGAATTAAAGCCTATTACAAAAATAGCAGAAAGTGTTAATATAAAGGAAGATGAACTAGAACAATATGGAAAATATAAAGCAAAAATTTCTCCTAAAGTATATGAAAGACTAGAAAATAAAAAAAATGGAAAACTAATATTAGTTACTGCAATTAATCCAACTCCACTTGGAGAAGGAAAAACAACAATGGCAGTTGGACTAGTAGATGGATTAAGAAAAATAGGTAAAAATGCAGTACTTGCTTTAAGAGAGCCATCTTTAGGACCAGTTTTTGGTATAAAAGGCGGAGCAACAGGTGGTGGACATAGTCAAATAGCTCCAATGGAAGATATAAACTTACACTTTACTGGAGATATTCATGCAATTACATCTGCAAATAATTTATTATCTAGTATGATAGATAATCATATATATTTTGGAAATGAACTAGGCTTTGACAGAGTTGTTTGGAAAAGATGTGTTGACTTAAATGATAGACAATTAAGAGCTGTTGATACAGGTCTTTCTAAAGAAAAAAATGTTGTACCAAGAATGGATGGATTTGATATTTCTGTTGCATCTGAAATTATGGCAATTTTTTGTTTAGCAACAGATATAAATGATTTAAAAAGAAGACTAGGAAATATTATAGTAGGTTATACAAAAGAAAATAAACCTATTACTGCAAGAGACCTAAAAGCAGATGGAGCAATGACAGTTCTTTTAAAAGATGCAATAAATCCAAATTTAGTACAAAGCTTAGAACATACACCTGCAATAGTACATGGTGGACCATTTGCAAATATTGCTCATGGTTGCAATAGTGTAATAGCAACAAAACTTGCTTTAAAATTAGGAGATTATGTCGTTACAGAAGCTGGATTTGGTGCAGACTTAGGAGCAGAAAAGTTCTTAGACATAAAATGTAGAAAAGCAAATATAAAACCAGATGCAGTAGTATGTGTAGCAACAATTAAAGCATTAAAATATCATGGTGGAATGCCAAAAGAAAATATAAAAGAAGAAAGTATAGAATATTTAGAAAGAGGATTTGCAAACCTAGAAAGACATGTAGAAAACCTAAAAGACCGTTATGGTTTAAATATAATTGTAGGAATTAATAGATACACACATGACACAGAAAAAGAAATTAATTTCTTAAAAGAAAAATTAAATGAAAAAGGAATTGATTTAAGCTTAATAGAAAGCTGGGAAAAAGGTGGAGAAGGAGCTAAAGATTTAGCAGAAAAAATAGTAAAATTAGTAGAAAAACCATATAACTTTACTTACGCTTATGAACTAGAAACACCTATAATAGAAAAAATAAAAGCAGTTGCTACTAAAGTTTATGGAGCGCAAGATGTAGAAATTTCAGAAGAAGCTATTAAAAAAATAAAAGAAATTGAAGAATTAGGTTATAGCAATTTACCAGTTTGTATTGCAAAAACACAATACTCTTTTTCAGATGATGCTAAAAACTTAGAATGTAAAGAACCATTTAACATTCATGTACAAGATGTAGTATTAAGAACAGGTGCAGAATTTATAGTAGTATTAACAGGAAAAATTGTTACAATGCCAGGACTTCCAAAAGTTCCATCAGCAGAAAAAATAGACTTAGATGAAAACGGAAATATTGTAGGAATTTTCTAATGTATAAAAACACCACTTTTGGTTAAAATATGTATAAAATTAATCAGAAAGTGGTGTATTTTTATGCGTAAAAATAAAAAGAAAATTATAATGATGATAATAATTATGCTTACATTTAGTTTATTTATTTCATATAATATATTCTTTAGAAATAATGAATTAGAAGCATTATCTAAATATGGCTCTAGAGGTAATGAAGTAACACAAATACAAACAAAATTAAAAAGATGGGGCTATTATAAAGGCAGCATAGATGGAATTTATGGCAGCCAAACGCAAGCAGCAGTTAGATATTTTCAGTCTAAAAATGGACTAACGGTAGATGGAATTGCAGGTGCAAAAACATTAGCAGCAATGGGAATTTCTAGTTCTTCTAATAATTCTGGCTCTGGCTCAACTACTTCTAATGACTTAAATTTACTTACAAGAATAATTTATGGAGAAGCAAGAGGAGAACCATACACAGGACAAGTAGCAATTGCTGCTGTAGTATTAAATAGGGTAAAAAGTAGCAAATTTCCTAACTCTGTAGCAGGCGTTATTTATCAACCAGGAGCATTTACAGCAGTATCAGATGGACAAATAAATTTAACTCCAAATTCTACAGCAAAAAAAGCAGCACAAGATGCATTAAATGGCTGGGACCCAACTTATGGGGCAATTTATTATTTTAATCCTAATACAGCAACAAATAAATGGATTTGGTCAAGACCAATGACTATAACTATTGGAAAACATAGATTTTGTAAATAGGTGAGCTATAAAAATAGCAATTATATGTAACAAAGTGGAAAATAATAGAGGAGAAAAACAGGAAGTTAATATTGACAGATAAGTTAGAAATTGTTATACTGGAATTAAATAAAATAAAGTGGAAAGAAGAAGTAGATGGAGAACTATTAGACTGGTTATTCTTTATAGATAATCCAGAATCAGAAAGGGTGAAGGAAAAAATGAAAAAGAATAAAGAATTAAAAGAAGTAGGAACAAAGCTAAAAACAATGAGTAGAGCAGAGTACAGGGAGAGAATGGCATGGTTTAGAGAAAAAGCAATATTAGACTATAACACAGGAATGTCAAGCGCAGAAAGACGAGGAATAAAACAAGGAAAATTAGAAACAGCTAAAAAAATGTTAGCAGAAGGAATAGAATTGGAAAGAGTAATGAAAATAACAGGATTAGAAAAAGAAGAAATATTAGAAACTAAATAGTTGCTTAAAACTCCATCATAAATGGAGTTTTTTTATGCAAAAAAATCTTCTCCTTGACAAAATTTAAACGTATTGATAATATAATGAAAGAAAAGTACGTAAAAAAATGGAGGCATCATGATATTATATCCAAAGCTTTATTTAAACAATGTAAAAGAAATTAATATTTCTATATTAAATAAATATAATTTAAAAGGTCTTATTTTAGATGTAGATAATACTTTAATAGATTATAATAAAAATCTATTAGAGGATTTGGAAAGCTGGGCAGAAGATTTAAAATCACAAGGAATAAAACTATGTATATTATCAAACACAAATAATAAACAAAAAGTAGAAAAAGTAGCAAATATTTTAGATATTCCATACATATATTTTGCTCAAAAGCCTCTAAAAAATGGATTCAATAAAGCAAAAGAAATATTAAAATTGCAGCCAAATGAAATTGGAGTAGTAGGAGACCAAATTTTAACAGATGTAATAGGAGCAAATAAAAGCAATATGTTTCCTATTTTAGTAAAGCCAATAGATAAAAAAGACATATTTATAACAAAAATAAAAAGACCAATAGAGCAAGTTATTATAAATAAATATCTAAAGAAAATAGAAAAAAATAAATAAACTAAAGTTAAAAGGAGCATTATATGTATATAAATGATATTCATATTTTAAATTATGTATTAGTAGGAATAGTAGGTTTATTTGTAGGTCAATTTGTAGATTGGTGCAATAAAGCTCTACCTGAATATAAAAAAGTTTTTTCAAAACAATTTTTTACAGAATATTTAAAAAGTTACAAACCAAAATATATATTAATAACAATTACTGCTATTTCATATATAGTATTACTATATATGTTTGGAGTAAGTATAACTTTTCTGCAATATGCAATTTTACTTCCAATGCTTTTAAGTGTATTTTGCATTGACTTGAAACTTCAAATTATTCCAAATAGACTAAATTTAACATTATTTGAAACAGGACTATTTTTCACATTCATAACAGCAATATCAGACACAAGCCGTGGCTTAAATATATTTACAGATAACATATTAGGAATGCTTGTAGGAGGCGGAATTTTCTTAATTATAAATTCAATAGGAGGTTTAATTGCTGGAAAAGAAGCAATGGGCTTTGGAGATGTTAAGCTAATGGGAGTTTTAGGACTATTTTTTGGTTGGTTCCCAATTATAATAGTTTCAGTAATAGCTTTTTTGCTTGCAGCAATTATTAGTATTGGAATTTTAATATTTAGAAGAAAACAAATAAATGAATATATTCCATTTGGACCGTTTATTGTAGCATCTTGTTTAATTGTAATTTTTACACCATTTGAATTATTAATAACAGTTGTCTTTAAAATTTTCACTTTAGGAATGTACCAAGGATAATAAAATATAAGTTGGTAGGTGATTTTATTGAACACAAAAATTAAGTGGTTAAGAGAAAAGCTTAATGGACTAAATATGCAAGGAATGATTGTGTCTAATCCTGTTAATGTTAGGTATTTAACAGGAATTAATGCTGAGGGAGTTTTACTTATTACTAGAAAAGAAAATTACTACATAACAGATAGCAGATACTTAGAAGAAGTTAAATCAATATTAACAATAGATGATGAAATAATTGTTTCTAATGTAGTAGATATTAATAAGTATGACTATGAAAACTTTTTCTCCTTTTGTGAAAATGTTGGATTTGAAGAAGATTATATTACTTATGCAACTTATAAAAAATATATGGAAAGATATAAAGCAAATAATTTAGAAGAAACAGATGGCATTTTAGAAAAGCAAAGAATGTTTAAAGATGAAGAAGAAGTTAAACTTATTCAAAAAGCTTGTGACATTACAGATAATTGCTTTAGTCATTTAATTAAATTTATAAAAATTGGCATGACAGAAAAACAAATTGCTTATGAAATAGAAAAATACTTTTTTGAAAATGGAGCAGATGGTCTTTCATTTGAAACTATAGTTGCATCTGGAAAAAATTCATCTAAACCACATGCTAAAACTACAGATAAAAAGATAGAACCAGGAGACCCAATTACAATTGACTTTGGTTCTAAATATAAAGGATATTGCTCAGACATGACAAGAACAATATTTGCAGGTTTTGTTCCAGAAAATATTAAACCTATTTATGATTTAGTTCTTGAAAATCAGTTAAAAACTGAAAAAGATATGAAAGAGGGTACAGACATTAGAATTCTTTTCAGAAATGTAGATAATGATTTTAGGCTACATGGCTACAGTTTAGTTCATAGCTTAGGTCATGGTGTAGGACTAGAAATTCATGAACATCCTTTTATAAATCAAAAAAATGATAATAGCTTAAAAGCAAATATGGTAATTACAAATGAGCCTGGAATATATTTACCAGGAGAATTTGGAGTTAGAATAGAAGATACTACATTAATTACAAAATCTGGTTGTATAAATTTAACAAAATCAGATAAGAATTATATAGTAGTAGGGTAATGAAAAAAGGTCTTTATTGCATTGCTTTGAAGTACTTAGAAATATGTTAGTATATATTTATAATAAACTGTAAATAAGTTAATGTATAGCTACAAACAAATGTAAAACAAATGTAAATGCACAGCTATAAACAATGTAAATGCATAGCTATAAATAATGTAAATGCATAGCTATAAACAAAATACTTGATTTTAGGCAATATTAGGTGTATAATAATAAAGTATGTAATTAAAAGTTATAATAAAATGAAATTTGAAAGGGGAAATTAATTATGGCAGAAGTATATATGGCAGGAGATTTTAGAAACGGTACAACATTTGAAATGGATGGAAATGTATTCAAAGTAGTTGAATTTCAACATGTAAAACCAGGAAAGGGTTCAGCTTTTGTTAGAACAAAATTAAAAAATGTAATTTCAGGAGCAGTTATTGAAAAAACATTTAACCCATCTGAAAAATATCCAGCAGCAGAAATTGAAAAGAAAGAAATGCAATACTTATATAGTGATAGTGATATTTATTATTTTATGGATAATGAAACATATGAACAATTACCACTTAATAAAGAACAACTTGGTGATAGTTTAAAATTCCTAAAAGAAAATATGAATGTTAAAATTTTATCATATAAAGGAAATGTATTTTCAGTAGAACCACCAATGTTTGTTGAATTACAAGTTACATATACAGAACCAGGATTTGCTGGTAATACAACAACTACTTCAGGCAAACCAGCAACACTAGAAAATGGTTATGAAATTTCAGTTCCAATGTTTGTAAATATTGGAGATGTTATTCGTATAGATACAAGAACTGGCGAGTATATGGAAAGAGTTTAATTGGAAGGAAGTCGCCAAAACCATGTCAGATTTAAAAAGTCGTTATAAAAAAATTTTAAATGAATTACAAGAAAACATTAAAGATGAAAAAGAAAGAAATTTTGTTATTACTAAATTTCAAGAGCTTTCTATTATATTTATGGACATTATAGATCGTTTAACTTATGTTACAGACATTAGAGTTAAAGATGTAGAAGAAAAGCAAAAACAAATAGAAAACAAAATTAGTGATGTTCAAAAAATAGTTGATGGCATTGAAAATGATATTTATGAAGATGAAGAACCTTATGAATTTGAAATAACATGCCCTTATTGTAATCATGATTTTATAGCAGACATAAATAGTGATACAGTTATAGAAGTAGAATGCCCAGAATGTCATAATGTTATTGAATTAGATTGGAATGCAGAAGATGATGATGAAGAACATGATTGTCCACATTGCCATCGTGATTGTATAAAAAACCAAGCTTTAACTTATGATGCTGATGCTGAAAATGAAGAAGCTGCAAATTCAGAAGATTCTGATGATGAAAATGAAGAAAAAAATGATGATGATGATATGTAAGTAAAAACAGCTAAAGCATTACTATTCTTCAAATAAATTTAAAGGATTAATGTATTTATCATTAATTCTTACGCCTAAATGTAAATGAGGTCCAGTTGTGGCGCCATTGGTAGGATTACCATTGGCGTCTTTATATTGGTTTCCGTGGAACACCATAAACATTTTTAGGACCAACATAACCAATAACTTCTCCTTTTTCAACAATATCACCGCACTTTTACAATAAAATTAGGAGAAACATGGCAATATGTAATTTTCATATTATTAACAGAAAGAGTAATAGTATAACCTCCTCCACCTAAAAAGCCAGTATATGTAATTTTACCTTTACAAATAGCAATAAAGCTGCTACCTTGTGGGGCTCCAATATCAATTCCTTTATGATAACTTGATGCACCAGCAGTTGGAGAAGTTCGGTTTCCAAAATATGAATTAATAGTAGTATAACCGTGGAGTAGGCCATACATATTTACTACTTAAATCAAATGAATAATAGGTATCATCTAAATTAGAAGAACTTAAAATAATATTAGGACCAAAAAAACAAGTTAAAAATAATATAAGAAAGATTAAAAGAGTAAAGAAAGTAGTAAAAGACTTAAAAAAGCTACTAGACATTAAAATACCTCCATTTCTAGTAGCCCCCAATTTAACTTTTTTAAATAATTATTATTTTGTTTCTTTTTTAGATAAATCTTTAAAAGCAAAAAATTTGCTAATAAAGAAATTAAGAATAATAACAATAACAGTAATAATACATTTATTTATTAAAAATGCTATATTATCACTAAACATACCATAAAAACTGTGAATTACATCAACTAATAAAAATACTCCTACAATTTCTACAACCATTGTAAAACTTCTACCTAAAATAAATTTACCAAATTCAATCCATTTTTCCTTTGCTGTATTAGCATAAGACTTAAAAACCCATTTGCGGTTTGTAAAATATGCAAATAAAATAGAAGCTATAATACCAATTGTACTAGCTATATTTTCTTCTATATGTAAAAAAGCTTTTAATATATAAGATATAATAATATTAACAAGTGTAGTTAATACACCAAATATTAAATAAGAAATAACTTCTCTATTACATACTTTTTTTATTAGTTCTTTTAAATTTTCCATAATTTTTAACTATTCCTTTTTTACAAAATAAAAATTTTGATAAAAATAAGAGAAAATTTTAGTTATTTTCTCCTAGTTTTAGTCTAACTATAAAACCACCATTAAAATACATAAGTTTCATATTAAAAAATGTGGCAGGGGTAGAAGGATTCGAACCCTCACAAGCGGTTTTGGAGACCGATGTGCTACCATTAACACTATACCCCTATGAATGCTAACACTTAATTATTATACAGGTTTTGCTTTAAATATGCAACCTATTTTTATAAAAAATTTAAAAATCAGAAAAAATTTAAAAATTACTTTACATTTACATTATTATTATATAAAATTAATTAAAATACAAAGGAGCTTATTTATGAAGAAAAAAATTGTATTTAGTATTATATTATTGTTAACATTATTATTAATTATAATGAATTTTAAAGTATTAGCAACATATAATAGTCCAATTGAGGAAAATAATACTGCTCAAAGTACACAAACTAATAGTGATAATGAATATGCTAATGGTATATTAGATTCAAAAGACCAAATACTAGATAATATACAACACTTATCAGAAGCAAAGCCAAGAGACCCTAAAGGTGGGCTTGTTATGATTATTATTACAATAACAGTTGCAATTATAATAGTGCTAATTAGTTGGTGGTATGCAACTAATTATTAAAAAAGAAATAGTTACTTGATAATACTTTTAGATAAAAAATAACGGGCTTTCCTTGAAACAGGAAGGCTCGCTAAATTTA
>CANQTQ010000010.1 GCA_947626765.1 uncultured Clostridia bacterium | reverse complement strand
TTAAAAATTTGACAAAAAAATTAACCATTTACAATGGTTAGCTTAATTTTAGTTATTCAAAAGTGTTTAAGTTCCGAAAAAGAAATAGAAAAGCTTCAAACAAATGAGTAAATATTTTAAAGGAATAAATCATAAATAGTAACTAAAATACAAATGCAAGCAATAATAAAATTTCCAAAACATTGACTTTTAAAAAATATATAGTATAATAGAAGTATAGTAAAAATAAAGGAGATAAGCAAATGATAGCAAAAATTTGGAAAAAAGTATTATTGCTTGTTTTAATTATAGCTTGTTTATTTAATGTAATTAATAAACTTGTACATAAAGCCTCAATGAAGGAAGAAGTAAGCGCTTCAGCACAATATGTACAACAAAAACTTAACAATGAGCAAAATAATAAATAAATTATAATTTGAAAATTAAAATACTTGAAATTAAAATAAAACTATGTTAAAATAAATAATAGTGTTTATGAATAAATAAAGAAGAGGTGAATACAAAATGAAAGAAGGAATACATCCAAACTATGTGGAAGCCACAATCACATGTGCTTGTGGAAATGTTATGAAAACAAATTCTACAAAACCAGATATGAAAGTTGATGTTTGCTCAAAATGTCATCCATTCTGGACTGGAAACTTAAAAAGAGAAACAACTGGTGGTAGAGCAGATAAATTTAAGAAAAAATATGGAATTCAATAAGATGAATAAAAAAATTGGTGTAAAAAAATTTTGCACTAATTTTTTTATGCCATTTTTGCTATTGCCAAAATGCTTAAACTGGTATAAAATATATTAGTATTTGTAAGAAAAATTATTCATAGAAAAATATCTTTAAAATAAAAAATATACTTAAAAAATTTGGAGGAATTATTGTGACTAAAATAGAAATAACTCAAGAGCTACAAGATATAGAAAAAGTTGCCAAAATAAATGATGGAAAAAACCTAAAATATAGTATATTAACAATGGGATGTCAACAAAATGAAAACGACTCAGAAAAACTAAGTGGTATAATAGAAAAAATGAATTATACTAAAACAGAAAACTTAGCAGAAAGCGACCTAATTGTATTTAATACATGCTGTGTTAGAGAAAATGCAGAAGATAGACTTTTTGGAAAACTAGGAGAAGTTAAAAAATATAAAGAAGAAAAGGGTACTATCATTGCAATTGGTGGATGTATGATGCAAGAAAAACACATTGTAGAGAAATTAAAAGAAAGTTATTCTTTTTTTGATATTGTGTTTGGAACTCATACACTTCATAAATTTCCAACAGATTTATTAAAGGTTCTAAGCAATAGAAAAAGAATAGAAGACATTTTAGATATAGATGGAGAAGTTATAGAAGGTTTGCCAATAAAAAGAGATGATAATATTAAGGCTTCTGTAACAATTATGAATGGTTGTAACAATTTTTGTAGTTACTGCATTGTACCTTATGTAAGAGGAAGAGAAAGAAGTAGACTTCCAAAAGATATTTTAGAAGAAATAAAAGCTTTAGCAAAAGATGGCTATAAAGAAATAACATTACTTGGACAAAATGTAAATTCATATTTAAGAGTAGAACGAGAGCAAAATAAAACCTTTGAAGAATATGAAGGCGTAAACTCATTTGCTACACTTCTTAGAGCAATAAATAAAATAGATGGAATAGAAAGAATTCGTTTTATATCTCCACATCCAAAGGACTTTACAGATGATGTAATAGAAGCAATACGAGACTGTAATAAAGTATGTAAATTAGTACACTTACCGCTTCAATCTGGAAGCACAAATGTACTAAAAATAATGAACAGAAAATATACAAAAGAACAATATCTAAATTTAGTAGAAAAAATGAGAAATACTATTCCAAATGTTACTTTTAGTACAGATATTATAGTTGGTTTTCCAGGAGAAACAGAAGAAGACTTTGCAGACACTTTAGATGTTGTAAAAAGAGTAAACTTTGAACAAGTGTATATGTTTATATATTCTAGAAGAGTTGGCACTCCTGGAGACAAAATGGAAAATCAAATTCCAGAAGAAATAAAACACGAGCGCTTTAATAGATTAAAAGAATTAGTAGAAAGTCAAATTGCAGTAAGAAATAAAGAGTACATAGGAACTACTCAAACTGTTTTAATAGAGGGCAAAAGTAAAACAAATGAGCAAATGTTAACAGGCAGAACAGATTCAAACAAAGTAGTAGTATTAGAAGCTTCAGAAGACTTAATTGGAAAAATGGCAAATTTAAAAATTGTATCAGAACATATGTGGTATTTAAAAGGTGAAGTTATATAAAATAATTTGAATTAGGAGAAGAAATATATGATACAAATATCAGATAATGAATTTATAAAATATGTTATTGATATGGCTGAGGGTAAAAAAACACAACAACAAGTTATAAAAGAACTTGCTACAGAAGCAAGAACATTAAATATAAGAATACAAAAATTATCTACAACTAATCCAGAAATATATGAAGCATATATTAAAAGACATAGTTATAAACCTAAAGTAAGAAAAGATGTTAATGCCATGGAACTAGCCTTCGAAATTTTAAAATGCGAAAAAACAATTGAGCAAATTGCATCTGGACATAATTGTGCCATTAGAACGGTGTCAAGAAGAATTAGTAGTTTAAAAGCTTCTGAAAGTGAACTAGAAAGAGAAGTTTATAGACTATGCAAAGTTGTAACAGATAGCAATAAAAAAGGTAAAAATATTCCTGCTATAGAACAAAATGAAATTGAAAAAATGAAAATAACTCTTAGAGATCTTTTAAGTCAAACTACAACTAGAGGTGATAGTATAGAGCTAAAAAGGCAGGAATTATTAGCAATAGAAAAAGAATATAATAGGTTATGTAAAACAATGTCAAAAACACAAGCAGCTAAAAAAATGGGGTATACTAGAAACCGTATTTATAAGCTATTAAATGAATTATACAGAATTGAAATAGAAAGACAAGCAAAACAATCTAGTGTAGATAAAAGAGCAGCTTTTTATGATTCTATAAAGGTAGATGAAAAACCAGTAGTGCAAGCTGATAGTAGTAGAACTGATAGTACACAAAAAGATATAGAAATGGGTAAAGAAAAGGAGTAATTAAACATGGCAGAATATTCACCAATGATGCAACATTATTTGCAAACAAAAGAAGAATATAAAGATTGCATTTTATTTTATCGCTTAGGAGATTTTTATGAGATGTTTTTTGATGATGCAATAACTGCATCTAGAGAGCTAGAACTAACTTTAACAGGAAAAGACTGTGGACAAGAAGAAAGAGCTCCTATGTGTGGAATTCCTTTTCATGCAGCAGAAGCATATATTGCAAAATTAATTGAAAAAGGCTATAAAGTTGCTATTTGTGAACAATTAGAAGATCCAAAACTAGCAAAAGGAATTGTTAAAAGAGATGTTATTCGTGTTGTAACACCTGGAACTGTTATGGAATCTAACTTACTAGAAGAAAAGAAAAATAACTATATTATGTCTATTTATAAAAATGGCATTTATTATGGTATCTCTGTGTGTGATTTAACAACTGGAGATTTTAAAACTACTCAAATTAAAGAACAAAACAACTTTGCTACATTAATGGACGAAATTTCAAGATATTCTCCAGCAGAAATTGTAGCAAATACTATGATGTATAACTCTGCAGAAGAAATTAATAAAATAAGAGAAAGATTTCCATCATATATTTCTATGTTAGATGAAGAAAACTTTAATACAGACTATCAAGCTTTTAATGAAAAATATGAAATTATAGACGAAAATAATCAAAAGGTAGAAAACATAGAAAACGAGTTATTTTGTATTGCAGCAAGTAATGGACTAATTACATATTTAAAACAAACTCAAAAAAATGACCTAGAGTATATTCATAAAATTGTACTATATAGCACTAATCACTATATGAATTTAGACATTAATGCAAGAAGAAACTTAGAAATTACAGAAAAATTAAGAGATAAAAGCAAAAAGGGAACTCTTCTTTGGGTATTAGATAAAACTTCTACATCAATGGGAGGAAGATTACTTAGAAGATGGCTAAATGATCCATTAATTGATGTTTTTAGAATTAATGAAAGGCTAGAAGCGGTTAAAGAACTAAAAGAAGATATTATTTTAAGAGGAGAAGTAGTAGATTCCTTAAAAAAAGTTTACGATATTGAAAGACTAGCTGGAAAAATTTCTTATGGAAGTGCAAATGCAAGAGATTTAATATCACTTAAAAATTCTGCAAAACAGCTGCCAAATGTAAAGCAAAACTTGTGCAATGTAAAATCTAACTTATTAAAACAATTATATGAAGATTTAGATACATTAGAAGACATACATAAAATTATAGATGATTCAATTATAGATGACCCACCAATTAGTGTAAAAGAAGGTGGAATTATAAAATTTGGCTATAATGAAGAAATAGACCATTTAAAAGAAGCAACCACCAATGGAAAAACATGGGTATTAGACTTAGAAGCAAAAGAAAGAGAAAAAACTGGAATAAAAGGTTTAAAAGTAGGATTTAACAAAGTATTTGGCTATTTTATAGAAGTTACAAAATCAAACTTATCAATGGTTCCAGAAAGCTATATTCGTAAACAAACTTTAGCAAATTGTGAAAGATATGTAACAGAAGACTTAAAAAAAGTAGAAAATGAAATTTTAGGAGCGGAAGAAAAAGTAATTAATTTGGAATATAATGCTTTTTGTGAAATTAGAGATAAAATAGAATCGCAAATTGATAGAGTTCAAAAATCTGCTGGTATAGTAGCTGTTTTAGATGTACTTTGCTCTTTAGCAACAGTTGCTTATGAAATGAACTATGTAATGCCTATAGTAGATAACAGCGGAATGATAGATATTAAAGAAGGTAGACATCCTGTTATAGAAAAAATTTTACCAAGCGGAAGTTTTGTAGAAAATGATACTTACTTAGATAAAGATAGTAACAGACTAGCAATTATTACAGGACCTAATATGGCAGGTAAATCTACATATATGAGACAAGTAGCCTTAATTACATTAATGGCTCAAATAGGAAGCTTTGTGCCAGCATCTTATGCAAAAATAGGTGTTGTAGATAAAATATACACAAGAGTTGGTGCCTCAGATGACTTAAGCATGGGACAAAGTACCTTCATGGTAGAAATGATGGAAGTAGCAAGTATTTTAAAAGAAGCTACAAGCAATAGTTTAGTTATTTTAGATGAAATAGGAAGAGGAACTTCTACTTATGATGGACTTTCTATTGCATGGGCAGTTGCAGAATACATATGTAATAAAGAAAAATGTGGTGCAAAAACATTATTTGCAACACACTATCATGAACTAACTTCACTAGAAGAAAAACTAGAGGGAGTAAAAAATTATTCTATTGCCGTTAAAGAAAAAGGAGAAGATATTGTTTTCTTAAGAAAAATAGTATCTGGTGGAACAGATGAAAGCTATGGTGTTCATGTTGCTAAACTTGCAGGTGTTCCGCAAGTTGTTACAAAACGAGCAAATGAAATATTAAAAACATTAGAGCGAAAGAGCATTTTAGTAGATAAAGCTGGAGAAAAAGAAAATAAAAATGTTACAAATGGACAACTTGACTTATATAATTATAAACTTGCAGAAATTGCCCATGAATTAGATAAAATAGACTTAAATGAACTAACTCCAATAGATGCATTAAACACACTAGTAAAAATGAAAGAAAAAATGGGGTAATTAGGGACAGGTCCAATTGCTTGTTTTCAAGCACTTAGGGACAGGTCCCATTTTTTTACCTTTTAGGGAAAAAGGGACTGTCCCTAATTACTCTTTACAAATGCTCAAAAAAGTGGTAAAATATATTTTAAGATAGCATTGCTATCAAAAATTAAAAAAGGAGACCATATTATGAGCAACGACAGAGTTTACACAGGAAACAACGGCAGCAAGAACCGGAGGCGTGAGAAGAGAACTCAAGCGGTCAAGTGCGAGTTTAAAGAACTTTGCGGTTCTGGAAACCGCAATTTTGTACAGTGCGACGTCAGAAACTGCCCTTTAAAGAGGGTTAATAAATAATATGAAAGAGCCGGCAAGTTTTAGTTAACTTGCCGGCTTCTCCCGTATATAAAGAATTTTTTTATTCATGTTTTAGTTACTGAACTTGAAATAACTTTTTATTTATGCATAATTATTTACTTAAAAAATATTTTATTTATGTCTTAGTTGACTAAATATAGCATAAGATATAAAATAAAAGAAACTGATTATATTTATTAAAAATTTAATAATAAATTATAAAAAAGGGGAATGATTAATTTGAAAATACAATTAGATGAAAAAAACATTGAAATAACAAATGAAGCAAAAACAGTATATGAAATATTTAAAGAAGAAATAGAAAAAAACGATTTAATAATTGCTTGCAACTGCAATAATGAAATAAAAAGTTTAAATTATATTCCTAAAGAAAATGATAAAATTACATTTGTAGATTTATTATCAAGAGATGGAAGAAGAATTTATATAAGAGGTCTTTTATATATAATGAGCATGGCATTTCATGAATGCTACCCAAAAGCATACCTTAATGTTAATTATCAGCTTACAAACGCAATGTATTGCGAAGTTGATAATATGGAAGTTACAAAAGAAATGATAAGCAAAGTTGAAAGCAAAATGAAAGAAATTGTAAAAAGAAATATACCAATTAAAAAAATAGAAATGAGCAAAGAAGAAGCAGAGAAATTCTACGAAAAAGAAAAAACATTAAGAGGTATATTACAATTAGACAATAATCAAAAAGCTGGTGTTTCTTTATACTTTTGTGAAGACTACTATAACTATTTTTATGGAGTAATGCCAATTAGTACAGGCTATATTAAAGTATTTGAAGCACTTAAATATAATGATGGATTTTTACTTCGCTACCCAAGTAAAGAAAATCCTTATGCATTAGAAAAAGGAACAGCAAGCAAAAAGTTAGTTTCTACACTTGATGAATATGAAGACATCCATGATATTTTAAATATAAATACATTATATAAATTAAACAAGAAAATAAGAGAAGGAAAATCTGCAGAAGTAGTACTATTAGCAGAAGCATTACATGAAAAGAAAATATCAGATATTGCAGATAATATTATTAAACGCAAAGAAGTAAAAGTAGTTCTAATAGCAGGACCATCTTCTTCAGGAAAAACCACCTTTGCTAAAAGATTAGGAATACAATTAAGATTAAATGGTTTAAAACCTGTTACAATATCAGTAGATAACTATTTTGTAGAAAGAAAAGATACTCCAGTAGATAAAAATGGAGAATATGATTTTGAATGTTTAGAAGCTATTGATAGAGAGCTATTTAATAAACACTTGCTTGCTTTATTAAATGGTGAAGAAATAGAATGTCCAACTTTTGACTTTAAAGAAGGAACAAAAAAATATGATGGCAAAAAAATGAAGCTTGCAGATGACGAAATATTAGTAATAGAAGGAATTCATTGCTTAAATGATAAGCTAACAGAGGCTATTCCAAAAGATAAGAAATATAAAATATATATTAGCGCATTAACTGTTTTAAATATAGATTATTATAATAGAATTTCTACTACAGATAGTAGGCTAATTAGAAGAATTGTAAGAGATAATAATTTTAGAAGCTACCCAGCGCTTAAAACTTTAAAAATGTGGGATTCTGTAAACAGAGGAGAACAAAGTCATATATTTCCATTTCAAGACTATGCAGATAGCATGTTTAATACATCATTAATATATGAACTATGTGTGCTTAAAAAATATGCAATGCCAGAACTAAAAAAGATAGATAACTCATACCCAGAATATACAGAAGCAAAAAGACTATATGAATTTTTGAAATATTTTGAAGATATAGATGATAGCTTAGTTCCAAAAAACTCTTTACTAAGAGAATTTATTGGTGGAAGCATTTTTGAATATTAATTAATAAAATTATTTATACAAAAATAAGTTATAAATTAGAGGAAAATATGGGAAGAAAATTTACAAAAATAGATGAAGAATTTATTTGTGAAAATTGCGGAGAAAAAATAGAAAAATTGGGCTATACATGCAGGGATCATTGCAATCATTGCTTATACTCTAAACATGTAGATATTAACCCGGGAGATAGAGAAGAAACTTGCCATGGCTTATTAGAACCAATTATGGTAGAGTTAGATAGCAAAAAAGGTTATGTCATTGTTTACCGTTGCCAAAAGTGTGGTGCAATTAGAAAAAATAAAGCAGCAGATGATGATAACATGGATTTAATAATTAAATTAACTGCAAGAAATTAAAAAAATAATAAAAAATATGATGTGTTTTACACATCATATTTTTTATTTTAAACATCTCTATATAAATTACCATTAGTATATTCTTTTCCATCTAATTTTTCTCTGTTATAAAATGTATCTATAACTTCATTTATTTCATCAATAGTTTCATCAATCATATCAACTCTAACATTAGGAATAGGCAAGTCATTGGTAGAAATAGAAAGCTTTTTGCTGTTAAAAATTAATGTTACAGTTTGTAAATTATCTGGAATAACTCTAAACTTAAAACCAAGTCTATCTTTTAAATAATAAATATTTTCTCTTTGGCAGTTAGTTCCACAATCTGGGTAACATTTATTAGTTTTTCCTAAAAAACAGTAATTAGATGCCATAACAGGGAGGCTACCATAAACAATTAATTCAGAATCTACACTAGAAGAATGTAGTATTTCTTCTAAATCATTATGATTTAACTCTCTAGATAATGTAATTCTATTTAAGCCTAATTTTTTATACTCATCTATTGAATAATTATTAAACACATTTAAAGAATAATTACCAACAAAATCATAAGTGTCTTTGTATTTTTTTAAGAATTCCAAATCTGCTAAATTTGAAATAACAAAACCTTTAATATTAAACCTACTTGTTATTGCATCTAGTGAATTTAATATAATATTTTTATAATTTGCTTTAATAATAGAAGGCATATATATGTATAGATCATAATTTTCAGCAAGATAATCTATAATATCATAATAATTCTTATTAACTAATAATTTTAATGCTATGTAAATTCTACTAATTTTTTCTTTATGGAGTTTAGAATAATCATAATTAAAATATAAATTCCTTAAAGATAATGCAATTTTTGGATGCTCTAAATTTGGAATATATGTTACAGTTTCATCTTTTTTAGCAGAAACTGTAATAGGTTTTCTTACCACCTTTTTCATTACTTCTTCTTCAAGCTTTTCTAAAGCATTTCTTCTTAAATCATTTAAACTACTTATACTTGGAACATATAATCCATCATCTAAAAGTACTGTAATGTTTTCAAAATAATATGGAGTATTATTTGTTTTAGAAATTTGCTTTACAACTCTTTCTACACTAATAGGTGTTTTTAAAGCATCTATTGGAATAGTGTTAGATGAAACGGTTAAATGAATATTATTATAAATAGAATTATTACTATGCAAAGTAGAAATTTCCATTTTAATAGGCATATCTTTTTTTATTGTTACGGTACAATTAAGAGGAATTTTTATATTTTCTGCATTTTCATAAGACTTTTTAGCAGAATCACTTAAAACTTTACTACTAATACGATAAACCTTATCACCAGCAGAAATATTTCCCTTTAAACGACCTACTGTAACTTCAGAACCAATAGGTGCCTCTTTTATATTTGAATTTTTAATCATTAGTTCAGAAACAAAATATGTAGAATTTTCTTTTTGAACTGCAATAGAATCACCAATTTGCAAACTATTTTCTAATTTTAATGTAATATGACCTTTACTAGCATTATACTTATTTATTTTTCCAAGATAAATTCCCATATTACTTGGCTTTTCTGGAAATATAAATTCTTTATTTGGGTTAATATCTAAATGCCCATTAGAAAAGCCACCACGATTAAATACTTGCATTAAATCATTAACATCATTTTCATCTATAATAAATTTTTCTTCATTTAAAATCATATCAATATATTTACGGTAAATTCTAGTAACTGTTGCAACATATTCTGGGCTTTTCATACGACCTTCAATTTTAAAACATTTTACACCAGCAGCAATTAACCTAGGAAGAAAAGCAATACCACACAAATCCTTTGGGCTTAATAAATACCCCTTATCCATAGTTGTTATTTCATTATTATTCATATTTTCGCGTAAAAGTTCGTAAGGTAATCTACATGGACCAGCACACTTACCACGATTTGCAGAACGCCCGACCTGCCATACTAGAAAGCAAACATTGCCCAGAATAGCAAATACATAAAGTTCCATGAATAAAAACTTCAATTTCTACATTTGAATTACGGCAAATATATTCAATTTCATCTATAGATAATTCTCGTGCAAGAACAACCCTTTTAAAGCCTAATTTTTCTAATTCTAAAACACCCTCTAAATTATGCACAGACATTTGTGTACTAGAATGAATTGGCATATCTGGGAAATGCTCAATTAAAAATTTAGCTAAACCTAAATCTTGAACAATAATTGCATCAATACCTGCTTCATAAGCTTTTTTAGCTAAACTAAGTGCATCATCAAATTCTGAATTTTTAATTAATGTATTTAAAGTTAAATGAGTTTTTACATTTCTTAATTTACAATAACTAACAACCTTTTTTATATCTTGAAGTCCAAAATTATCTGCATACATTCTAGCGTTAAATTGTTCTGAACCAAAATATACACTATTTGCACCATTTTGAACAGCAGCTTTTAAACAATTCCAATCTCCAACAGGAGATAAAAGCTCTACTTCTGGCATAAAATCCTCCTACTTTTTAATTCTAAAATAATTGTAACACATTTTTTAGCTTTTGCATACTAATATTATATAAAGAAAAAAAGGAGGAGATAACATGCCAGAAGAAAATAGAGATTGTGGATGTGGTTGCAATTCTAACAACGGTGGCTTTTTAAGTAACATATTTGGTGGAAATGGCTGTTGCGGTGGAGATAATACTATTTTATTCTTCATAATAGTATTTTTATTACTATTTACCAATTTTGGAGGCAATAGATAATAACTAAAATTACTTATATTAAAAATGAAATGTGAATTTTGTGTAAATTTTAATGCAAAATTCATATTTTTTTTGATTTTAATTGACGGAAAAAAACAACAATGTTATACTTATTTTGAAATTATATGTAGATTTTTAGCATTACTAACGAGGAGGAAAAAATGTTATTAAAAAACATTTTAATAAATAAAATTATAAGCATTTTATGCATTAGTATATTATTAACTAGTTTAATTTCACTTTTTACTGTAAATAATACTAAGGCAGCAACTATAGATGATGAATTAAAAGAATTTAAAGATTATCCAGGATATGTAGAGCTATTAAAAAAGCTAAAAGAGGCACATCCAAACTGGACTTTTGAAATTTTAAAAACAGGTTTAAAATGGCCAGAGGTAATTATTGCAGAATCTACTGGATATCATGGAAGAAATGTAGTTCCAAAAAGTTGGGGTAGCGCATATAAATGTGTTTGCGGAAAAGTAGTAGATGCAAGCTGGACATGTGCTTCAACTGCTACAGTTTCATATTATATGGATCCAAGAAATTCTTTAAATGAAGACTACATTTTTCAATTTGAAAAATTAACTTTAGGCGAAGTTTCAAAAGAAGAACTAGAACAGCTACAAAAAGGTGTAGAAACAATCCTTGAAGATTGCGACTATATGCAAGGAAAAATAAAATACTATGATTCAAATGGAAAAGAACAAACAATAGATAAAACTTATTCACAAGTTATTATTGAAGCAGCACAGCAATATAATGTAACACCATATCATTTAGCTTCTAGAATTCGCCAAGAACAAGGTACTGGTAGTGGTAGTGAAATGATTAAAGGAAAATATAAAGGCTATGAGGGCTTATATAACTACTTTAATGTTGGAGCATTTGGAAGCACTACAAAAAAAATAATGGAAAGTGGTTTAACAAATGCTAGAGACTATGGTTGGACAGATCCAGAAAAAGCAATAAAAGGCGGAGCTTCTGTAATTTCAAATGGCTATACTTCTCAAGGACAAGATACTTTATACTTAGAAAAGTTTGATGTAGATAAAACAAATGGACTTTACTCACATCAATATATGACAAATGTTTCAGCATCTAAAACAGAAGGAGAAAAAATTCGTGAAGCATATAGAAATGTTGGAATGATTACAAAAGATTCTAAAATGATATTTAAAATTCCTGTATATGAAGATATGCCAGAAATGCAAGCACAAATACCAGGTACAGAGCAAATGGTTACAGAAGATGTAAAAATTAATGCAGATAAAGTAGAAGTTAAAGCAGGAAAAGGTACAGAATTTACTACAGTAGCTACTTTAAATAAAGATGAAAAAATATTAAGAATAGAGCTTGACAATAATAAAGATTCAAAAGGAAAAGCATGGGACAAAGTAGTTTTAAAAGATGGAACAAAAGGTTATGTAATTAGGGATTATTTAACTAAGTTTAATATAGAAAAGCCTTTAAATGAAGAATATGTTGTTACAACATATACTAACTTTAGAAATGGTCCAGGTACTACTTCTACAACAATTTTAAAACTTCTTTCACCAGGTCAGATAGTAACAGTTATTGAAAAAGATAAATATAAAAATGTAGATAAAGAAGACTGGTATAGGGTAAAAACAGCAGATGGAATATATGGTTATGTAGGAACAGGTTACATTGCGCAATATAACCCAAATACAAGCACAGTAGATAAAGTAAAAGTAGTTTGTACAGATGGCTTAAATATTAGAAAAGAGCCAAGCTCAAACAAATCTGTTCAAATATTAAAAACAGTTCCAGAAAATACTATTTTAACAAGAACCGAAAAAGATGTAAAAAGTTCAGACACTAAATACATATGGGACAAAGTTACAACAAATGGTGGAATTGTTGGCTATGTTGCAAGGCAAGATCCAGAAACTAAAAAAGCATGGATAGAGCCTGTAGATGAAAACAATCCAAGCACAGAAGAACCAAAAGAAGAGCCAAAGGTTGAAGGAAATGGCTTTAAAATAATAAATAATAATCTAGTATGTCAGCCTAATATAACAGTAGAAAACATAAAAAGCGTAGCAAAAGAAACAACAATTAAAGATGGCAATACTACTAAAACTACTGGAAATTTAGCAACAGGTTGGAAAATAACAGTAGGTGAAAAAACATATTCTATTGTAGTAAAAGGTGATGTAAATGGAGATGGAAAAGTAACAACAGTAGATGCAGCACGAGTTTTAAAAAATGCTGCAAGCAAATATGAACTAAAAGATGTATTTTTAACTGCTGCTGATGTTAATAATGATAATAAAGTAACAACAGTAGATGCAGCAAGGGTTTTAAAAGCTGCTGCTGGAAAATATAGTATATCAATATAGAAAGTGAGAAATAAAATGAAAAAAATAAATAAAGTATTTATATCAACTATTTTAATCCTAATATTAGTTTTTGCAGTTAAAGTTGATGTTACAAAAGCTGTATCAACTACTTTAAGTGCTAGTAATGCAACTGTAAAATCAGGAGAAAGCTTTTCAGTAAAAGTATCATCATCTATTAAATTATCAGGATGGACAATATCTTTAACTAATAGTGACAAATGTACTCTTTCTAGTGCATCTGGTGGAGAAGTAAGTGGAGGAAAAGTTTATGGAACTAGTATAGATGGAACAACAAGTTTGGCAACATTTAATTTTAAAGCACCAGAAGTAACTAAAGATACAACATATACAATTACTTTTTCAGGCACCGAAATGTGTGACGCTTCAAACGCTGCAGATGTTAATAATACTACATGTAGTGCAAAAATAACAGTAAAAGCAAAAACAACTTCTAATAGTGGCAGCGGTAGTGGAAGCGGAAGTAGCAGCAGTGGAAGTTCAAGCAGTAGTGGAAATACAACATCTAAAAAACCAAATTTTACTACTGTAAATAAAAAAGTTTATACAACAAATGATGTAAGACTACGTTCAAGTTGGTCAACATCCAGTAGTGCAGTTTTAGTATCTGCAGGAACAGAATTAACTTTAACAGGAACTTCAAAAGAAATTGTAAATGATTATATTTGGTACAGAGTAACTTATAAAGGAGCAACAAAATATGTTGCTAGTAACTTTGTTTCTGAAACAAAACCAGAAGATGTAGATTACCCAGAAAATATAAAATCTAGCAATAATAATCTATCTTCATTAACAATAGAAGGCTTAACACTAGAACCATCATTTAATAGTGATGTTTTAGATTATACTACAAACTTAGAAGAAGACTTAGATAAATTAACTGTAACTACAAAAACAGAAAACAGTAAGGCAACAGCAAAAGTAGAAGGAAATGAAGGCTTAAAAACTGGAGAAAATACAATTAAAATTACAGTTGCAGCAGAAGATGGTACTAAAAAAACATATACAGTAAAAGTAACAAAAACAAGTAGTACAAATACTCCAGATACTACACAAACTACTGATGATGGCAAATTAAAACTAAAAACATTAGAAATTTCAGGTGTAAACTTTAGCGATGGATTTAATCCAGATCAATATTCTTACGAATTAAGCCTAAATTTTGTAGTAAAAGAATTAAACATCACAGCAGTAGCAAATAGAGAAGATGCAACTATAGAAATCTTAGGAAATAATGACTTTAAAGAAGGAGAAAACCTTGTTACAATTTTAGTAAAATCTGCATCTGAAGAAGAAACAGCAAGCTATCAAATTAAAGTTACTTTACCAAGAGGAGTAGTTCAAAAACAAGGAAATATAGAATTTTATATAAAATGTGTAGTAATTGCATTTGCAGTACTTTTAGTTGTACTTATAATTACTTTAATTTCAAAAAAAGCAAAGAAAAGAAATGATTATGCAGATATAGAAGAAGAAACAATTCCTACTGCTAATATTAATAAAGAAAGCAGAAAAGCTGATGATAGCATGGAAGATGAAGATAGCAATGCTGACTTTTTAGACAACATAGAAATAACTAAAAAACCAAAACGCTCAAAAGGAAAACATTCTGTGTAAAGTATAATATATAAGTATAAATGATAATAAAATATTAATATATTATTAAAATTTATAAAAAAATAAATTATATGCAAATAAAATACTTGACTAATAAAAATATAAATGTTATTATTTTACTAAATTAAAAATGAAAGGAATATAAATAAAATGAAAAAAGTTTTAACAATATCTTTATTATTGTTATTAATATTAACATTAACTACAACACTAGTAAAAGCAGCTACAACAGAAGCTGAATTACAAAGAAAAGCTTTAGAACTTTTATCAAAAGTAAAAACAGAAACTGATTATACTGCAGCGGTTGAAAGATTTTTTAATGAATATGATTTCACAGAAGAACAACTTTCTAGTGCTACAGCAAAAGTAGAAGAAGCTGAAGCAATAATAGAAGCAAATGGAGAAGATCCAAGAACTTATTCTGGAGATGTAAAAGATACTTTAGTAGGCATGGCTCAAGAAGCAGCAACTGATTTAGGAATGAAACTATCAGTTGATTATAATAATAAAGTAGCTACATTAACAAAAAATGGAAAAACAGTTGTAGCTGTAGATACAGAAACTGGAAAAATCAAACAAACAGGTAGCGATAATTTATTATTTGTTGTATTATCTGGTGTAGCAGTTATTGCCGTTGCTGCAACAGTAGTAGTTAAAAAGGTTACAGCTAATGCATAATAAACAAAAAAATAATACTATAATGAAAGCAACTATTAGTAATTTGGTAGTTGCTTTTATATATGTATTTATAATTGTACTAATAATAGGTATACTTTTTTCATCAACAATTAGCAAGGCAATATCGCTAATTAATACAATATCAATTGACACAAATAAAGAAATTTTAAAAGATGTAAAAATAGATTTAGAGCATAACCAATTAGAGTCATACCCTGAATTTGGAAGCAAATATGCAAATATTATAATAGAAGACTTAGACATAAACTTACCATTATATTATGGAGACACATATTCAATATTAAGATATGGTGTTGGACAGTCTATAACAGGCTATTTTCCAGGAGAAGGTAAGTCAATTATATGCATGGGGCATAATAGTAAAAAATTCTTAAGAAGACTACCAGAAATAAAAATAGGCACTAAAATAAGAATAGAAACAGTATATGGAAATTACACATATACTGTACAAGAAACTAAAATAGTACATCAAACTGAATTTGATGCAATAAAACCACAAAGAGAAAAAGAAATATTAACGCTATATACATGCTACCCTGTAGATACTTTGGGTTATCCAACACAAAGATTTATTGTTTATGCACCTTTAGATTAAAATATAGATTAGATTTAGATTAAAATATAATACGTATAAAATATTAGCTAATTATCTATAAAGGTTTATAGGTAAAGCCTTATTAAAAACCTAAATATATTATTACAAGGAAAAATATAATGGCAAAAAAAATAGTTACATATATTTTAGGATTTATATTAGTTATAACATTAATATCATCTATATCTTTAACAATACTAAATCAAACAATACTAAAAAAAGAATTTGTATTAAACTTATTAGAAAAAAATGAGTATTATTCTAAAATGTATGCAGATATACACGATACATTTATAAATAATACAGTACAAACTGGATTAGATGAAAGTATTTTAGATGGAATAATAACAGAAGAGCAAGTAAAAAAAGATGTAAATTCATTTATATATTATTTATATGAATCTGGAGAAATGTCTATTGACTCAGAAGGAGTAAAAACTAGACTAGAAGAAAATATAAATAAAGAAATTGAAAAAAATGGAAAGAATTTGGTACAAAACGAACAAGAAGCAATTAATAGATATGTAAGTAAAATAGTAGAAATTTATGAAGATGGTATAACATATGCAAAATCATATGCAAAAACAATAAGTAATGTAGTTCAAAAAGTACAAAAAGTTTCTAATATGGCTCAAATAGCAGGATATATAGCTACATTTGTAATTGCATTAATATTAATTGTAATAAATAAGCTTAAAGTATTAAAATACATTTCAGTAAGTGTAATGAGCTCTGGTTTATTACTTATAATTCCAAAAATAATAGAAATATCTACCATGGAAATACATAATATATTAATACTTAATAAAGCATTTTCTGAAGTATTAATAAATGCAATTGAAGTTGTAATATCATCTTTTATGATAACAGGAATTGTACTTTTTTTAATAGGGCTTGTACTTAGCATTATTTATGCAAAAGTAGATAAGGAATAAGATATTCTGCGGAGAGGGGGAAAAAGCAGAAATGGCAAAACAGAAAAATGAAGAAGTAAAAAAAGCATCTAAAGAATTAGAAAGAATGAGCATGAGCTACGAGGAAAGATGGCTTTATGATGCAAGAAAGTTTAAAGAATGGGATGAAAGAAGCTTAAAAGAATATGAAATAGAGGAAGCAACAAAAAAAGGTATTGAAATTGGCGAAAAAAATAGCGAGAAAAAAGTAAAATTAGAAACTGCTAAAAAAATGTTAGAAGAAGGAATAAAAATAGAAACAGTTATAAAAATAACAGGTTTAACTAAAGAAGAAATCATGAATGTCAAATAATATAGATAAAAATTTAAGCTAGTTAAGTATAAAAACTTAACTAGTTTTTTTATAAACAAATTATTTTTCTAAATTAATTAAAGCATATTTAAGTGCAGAAATAATTAAACTATTGAAACTTTGATTACTTTCTTCTGACAATCTTTTATATTCAGAATATACATCTTCAGGAAATCTAACTGTCATTGGTACATTTGCATTTAACTTATTTACTCTTTCTATTTTACTTACTTTGAACATATTTTACACCTCTTTTATAGAAAAAATAGTATCACAATTTTTTTATAAAAAATATAACTATAGTAGTTGCTTTATAGTTGCATTTACTGTATAATATTGACGAATTATAAAATTTTGGAGCGAAAAATGATGAAAGAACTAGAATATCCATTTGATGTTAACAATATAATGAAAAACAAGAAAAAAATAAAAAAAGAATTACTATTAAATAAAGGTTTAATAGATAAAAAGATAGCAATTTTGGGAGGGTCAACTACTAGTGAAATTAAAAATATGTTAGAAATATTTTTATTAAACTATGGCATTAAACCTATTTTTTACGAATCAGAATACAATAAGTTTTATGAAGATGCTGTTTTTGGCAATGAAGGGTTAGATAACTTTAATCCAGATATTATATACATTCACACAACAAATAGAAATATTATAAATTACCCAACAATGTATGATGATACTAGTATAGTAGAGGAAAAACTAAACTCTGAATATGAAAAATTTAAAAAAGTTTGGGAAAAATTATTTGAAAAATTTAATAGTATAATAATTCAAAACAATTTTGAATATCCATATTACCGCTTATTAGGAAATAAAGATGCAAGTGATATTCATGGAAAAACAAATTTTATTACTAGACTTAATCAAAAATTTTATGATTATGCTAATAATACAAAAAATTTCTTTATTAATGATATAAATTATGTATCATCTTGTTACGGATTAGATAAATGGTCAAATCAATTTTACTGGCATATGTATAAGTATGCTATGGAAGTTCCGGCAATACCTTATTTAGCATTTAATTTAGCAAATATTATAAAGTCAATCTATGGAAAAAATAAAAAAGCATTTGTTTTAGATTTAGATAATACTTTATGGGGTGGAATTGTTGGAGATGATGGGGTAGAAAATTTAGCTATAGGTCCAGAAGTTCCAAGTGGACAAGTATATTCTGAAATTCAAGCTTATTTAAAGGAACATAAAAGCTTAGGAATTATTTTAAATGTAAATTCTAAAAATGAATATGAAAATGCAATAGCAGGATTAAATCATCCAGCAGGAACATTGAAACCAGATGATTTTATTATAATTAAAGCAAATTGGAATCCTAAAAACTTAAATATTAAAGATATTGCAGAAGAATTAAATTTAGGAGCAGATAGTTTTGTATTTGTAGACGATAATCCTGCAGAAAGACAAATTGTAAGTAATTACATTGAAGGAATTGCTACACCAGAAATAGATGTACCTGAAAATTATATAAGAATTATTGACCATAATGGTTATTTTGAAGTTACAAACTTTTCAAGTGAAGATTTAAAGAAGAATGAACTATATAAAGATAATGCAAAAAGAAGTCAAATGATGGCAACATTCGATAATTACGATGACTATTTAAAGTCTTTAAAAATGAAAGCAGAAATATCTTCATTTAAACCAGTATATCTAGAAAGAATATCTCAATTAAGTAATAAGAGCAATCAATTTAATTTAACAACTAAAAGATATTCATTAGCAGATATTGAAGAAGTAGATAAAAATGAAAACTATATTAAAATATATGGAAAACTAGAAGATATATTTGGAGATAATGGAGTAATAAGTGTAATAATTGGAAACATCAGAAATAAAGATGAATTGCATATTGATTTATGGATTATGAGCTGTAGAGTTTTAAAAAGAAATATGGAATTTGCTATGATGGATGAATTAGTTAGAAGAGCTAAAGAAAAGAACATAAAAGCTATATATGGCTACTATTATCCAACTTTAAAAAACAAAATGGTTAGTAATTTTTACGATTTACAAGGATTTGAAGAAATTTCTTGTGATGATGAAGGAAATAAAGTTTACAAATTAGACATATCAAAAGGATATATAAATAAAAATAATGTAATAGAGGTGTATGAATAATGGAAAAAGAAGAAATTTATGAAAGATTAAATAATGTTTTTAGAGACATATTTGATGATGAATCAATAGTTGTAACTGCTAAAACAACTTCTAATGATATTGAAGATTGGGACAGCTTAGAGCATATTAATTTAATTGTAGCAGTAGAGCAAGAATTTGGAATTAAATTTAATATGAATGAAGTAACAACAATGAAAAATGTTGGAGAAATGGTAGATATTATAATTTCTAGAGTAAATAAATAATAAAGTAGGTGAATTAAATGAAATTTCATCATATTGGAATAGCTACTAATAATATAGAAGAAACCTTATCTAAATTAAAAAAATATTTTAATATTAAAGAAATAAGCAAAATTATATATGATGATAATCAAGATGCTAACTTGTGTATGATTACTTTAGATGATGATATAAAAATAGAATTAATAAATGGAAAAGTGGTAGAAAATTTACTAAGAAAAAGACAATATCTATATCATACTTGTTATTCAGTAAAAGACATAAACGCAACTATTAATAATCTAATTGAAGATGGAGCATTCTTAGTTAGAGAACCAAAAGAAGCTATCTTGTTTGAAAATAAGAAAGTTGCGTTCTTAATGTGGGACTTAGGACTAATTGAACTAGTAGAAGCGGAGGATTAACAATGGAACTAACATCATTTATATTTTTTATGTTTTGTTTACTTACCATATTAATATATTTTGTTATACCTAAAAAATTCCAATGGTTTGTCTTGCTTATATCAAGTATTGTTTTCTTATTTTGGGATAATTTTAGTATATCTACAGTTATGCAAGCAATAATTGTTTTGATCCCTACATATATATTGGGTATTCAAATAGAAAAATATAGCAATACAAAAAAAGGTAAATGGCTTTTAATCATAGGAATTGCAATTATTTTAGGACAATTGGCTTATTTAAAATATACAAATTTATTTTTAACAACTGCAAAACACTTATTAAAGTTAATTAATATTGAATATAAATTTACGCCAGTATATAGAGATTCTTTGATAGGAATAAGCTATTATTCATTAATTATGATTAGCTACTTGGTAGATATATATAGAGGAGCAAGTAAATCACAAAAAAATATATTTAAATGTGCTTTATTTATGTCATATTTTCCAATACTTACTTCAGGACCATTCATTAGGTATAATGATATAAATGAAGACTTATATGGAAAGCATAAATTTGATTATAATAGAATGTGTAATGGTTTAGTTAGAGTTTTGTGGGGAATATTTAAAGTTTTAGTAATTTCTGCAAGATTAGGAATATTTGTTGATGGTGTTTATGGAAATTTAGAAAGCTTTAATGGAATATTTGTAGTAGCTGCTGTAATATTCTTTACATTGCAGTTATATACAAACTTTTCAGGTTCAATAGATATTATTATGGGAATATCAGAAGTAATGGGTGTAAAATTACCAGAAAACTTTAGCTTACCATTTTTCTCAAAAACAATTACAGAATTTTGGAAAAATTGGCATATTACTTTAGGCGCATGGCTTAGAGACTATATATTCTATCCATTGCAAAAATCAAATGTAATGCAAAGATTAACAAAAAAATGTAAAGAAAAATTTGGAAAAAAGAATGGTAAGAAAATACCAATGTACCTTTCTATGTTAGTTATGTGGATATTAATAGGAACATGGCATGGAGGTGCTTATACATTTATTATTGGTTCAGGTATACTGCAATTTATTTATATATTTTTAGAAAATGAATTAGAACCAATTGCAAAAAAAGTAAATGAAAAATTACATATAAATATGAATAGCTTTGGTTATAAACTATATCAAGTCATAAGAACATTTTTACTTTTTTCATTTGCCATGATTTTCTTTAGGGCAACAAGTGTATCAAATGCTATAGACATTATTAAAAGTATTTTTGCCTTAAATAGACCTTTAGGATTAAACCTTGAACTTATTGGATTAGATATATATAATTTGTTACCTCTAGTACTTTCATTAATTGCATTATTTGTAGTACAATTAATAGCTCGCAATGGTAGCGTTAGAGAAAAATTGTTTAAAAAGAATATCGCAATTAGATGGACAATTTTATATATTTTAATATTTGCAATAATAGTTTTTGGATGTTATGGAGCAAGTTATGATCCTGTTGCTTTCATATATAAACAATTTTAGGAGGGTTTAAAGAATGAATAAAAATATAAAAAAATCTATTGTATTTTTACTTATTTTTTTTATACTATTATATTGTGCAACAAAAGCCCTTTGGCTACCTAAAACTGCTCTTTCGTACTTCTACAAAGAACCAAAAAATTCTTTAGACATTGTATATATAGGAAGCAGTAATGCTTATGTTCATTTTAATACAGTTTTAGCATATAATTTATATGGATATACTACAGGATTTTTATCTACAGATACACAACCAATATCATTAGCTAAATATATGATAGAAGAATCGGAAAAGTATCAAAAACCATCCCTATATATTATTGATTTAGCCAAAGCAGTAGATGAATTAAATACATATAGCGGAGAAGATATTAGAAAAACAATAGATTCTATGAAATTTTCTAAAAATAGAATAGATGCTATTAATGAAACTTTAAAGTATAAAAAAGATATTAGTAAAGACGAATATATTAATTATTATTTTAGTTTTTTGATGTATCATAATGCATGGAAAAATATTTATTGGAATCTTCTTAGTTATAGTAGACTATATAAAGGATACCTATTTAGCCCTAGAACTAATAATATAATTGAAAGTCAAACCAGATATAAATGGAACAAAAAAATAGACGAAATATCAAAGGAAACACAAGAAATAATAACTGATTTAATTAATTATATTAAATCCAAAAAAATAGATGTACTCTTTGTAGTACCAGTAAGAACGTATGCAGAAGAAATTAATTCAAAATTAAATTTTGTCGTTAAATTTATAGAAAAAAATGATTTAAAGGTTATAAACTTTAATACTTTAGATGATTTTGATAACATAGACTTTACAACTGATTTTTATAATGATGCTCATTTAAATATATATGGATCAACAAAATATACTTTATACTTTGCTAAGTATTTAAAAGAAAATTATGAATTACCAGATCACAGAAATGATAAAAGATATAATTCTTGGAATGCAGAATATGAAAGGTTTAAAAAAGACTTTAATGAAACAACTAATAAAAATTTTGATGATTTATTAGGAGAATATGAAAATTAAAATTAAAATTAAAATTTAAAAATATAATCCCTAAAATTTTGTTAATCTATTTTAGGGATTTTTTGATAAAAAACAACATCAAAAAATGCTGAAAAATTTCATTTCTTGTTGACGTTATATAGATTAAAGCAGTATAATAAAAGTATAGTATGCAAATAAATAAACTATAAAAATAGGGGAAACAATATATGAACTTTCTTATGAAAAAGAGTAAAATTATTATGATTTTAATAGATATTGTAGTAATTGCACTTTCAGCTTTAATAGCTAATTTTTTATTATGTGAAAAAGAACTTATTTTTACATCATATAATATGAAAATTATTACATTATCAATAATATCTTCAATAGTAGTATATGAAAGCTATTTAAACATATTTCAAATGTATAGGCATATTACTAGATTTGAAAACGGAAAAGATTATCTAGTATATATAATGATATGCCTTATTTCAGCTGTAACATTAGTTGCAATTAAAGAAATATTCCATTTTGATAATATTAATACAGTAAGAGAATTGTTATTAGGCGCTTTTATAGCAATGCCAGGAATTGTTGGAACAAGAGTAATAATTAGATTTTTATTAGATTCAATATTACAAGAAAAAGAAAAAAGCGATGGCAAAAAATATAATGTATTAATTATAGGTGCAGGCTATGCAGGAAAAGAAATAATTAGAAACATTAAACAAACAATGAACGAAAAATATAATATAGTAGGCATTATAGATGATGATGAACATTTATTAAATGCACTAATTAATGGTGTAGAAGTAATTGGAAGTAGAGATAAAATTGTAGAAATATGTAAACAAAAAAGTGTAGATGAAATATTTTTTGCAATATCTAAAATAAATAAAAAGGCTAAAAAGGAAATATTAGCAATATGCCAAGAAACAGGCAAAAAAATAAGAATTCTTCCAACCACAGAAGATATAATAAGAAATAAAAATATGTTTCAGAATTTAAGAGATGTAGACATAGAAGATATATTAGGTAGAGATCCTGTTGTATTAGACAACAAAAAAATAGCAAATGTAATAAAAGGAAAAACGGTTTTAGTAACAGGAGCAGGTGGTTCTATTGGTTCAGAATTATGCAGGCAAATTATTAAGTATAATCCAAGTACATTAGTAATGTTAGATATATATGAAAATAATTTATATGATATAGAATTAGAATTAAAAGCTCAATACAAACATATTAATATACAGGCAATTATTGGTAGTGTAAGAGATGTAAAAAGGCTAGAAAGTATATTTGAACAATATAAGCCTTATTTGGTATTTCATGCAGCAGCCCATAAACATGTTCCACTTATGGAATTTAGCCCATTAGAAGCAATAAAGAATAATGTATTTGGAACATATAATGTAGCAAACTGTGCAGATAAATACAATGTTAGAAAAATGATACTAATATCAACTGACAAAGCAGTAAATCCAACAAACATAATGGGAGCAACCAAAAGGCTTTGCGAAATGATTATACAAGTAAAAAATAAAAATAGTCAAACAGATTATGCAGCAGTACGCTTTGGAAATGTTTTAGGAAGCAATGGTTCAGTTGTTCCAATATTTAAAAAGCAAATTGCAAGTGGTGGTCCTGTAACAGTTACGCATAAAGATATAATAAGATATTTTATGACAATACCAGAGGCAACGCAATTAATTCTGCAAGCTATGAGTTATGCAGAAGGTGGAGAAATATTTGTACTAGACATGGGAGAACCAGTAAAAATATACGATTTAGCTGTAAGTTTAATAAAACTATCAGGTTTAGAACCAGATGTAGATATACCAATTGTATTTACAGGTTTAAGACCTGGCGAAAAACTTTATGAAGAGCTACTTATGAAAGAAGAGGGGTTAAGAAAAACCGAAAACAAAAAAATTTACATTGGAAAATTAACTGATTTAAATGAAAAAGATATAAAAGAAAAACTAGAAAAATTAAAACATTTAGTAGAAAATGAAAATACACCAATTGAAGATATTAAACAAACTATACATGATGTAGTTCCAACATATATTATTAATCAATAACCTTATAACTATATAATCAGTTATACTAAAAATCAAAAGAAAAAACATATATGTATTAAACATATAATTAAAAGAAAAGGAAAAATATGAAACTAAACTATAAAAAAATATTATCAATTATATTAATAATTGCTTGGATGATATTAGTATTTTATTTATCTAATCAAATAAGAACAAATTCTGCAGAATTAAGTGGCTTTTTTACAAAAATAATATTAAAAATTTGTAATACATCAGATGTAAAAACGCCAGAACAAATATTATTAATAGAAAATGTAATTAGAAAAACAGCACATTTTTTAATTTATACACTAGGCGGAATGTTAATATTCTTATTTATTAATTTATATAAAATAAGACTTAATAATAAAGTATTAATAAGTTGGATAATAGGAACAGTTTACGCCATGACAGATGAAATACATCAATTGTTTGTACTAGGAAGAAGCGGAGAAATACGAGATGTATGCATAGACTCACTTGGAGTAATAACTGGAATTATAATTTTGCTACTAACTATAAAAGTTATTGATAACATAAGAAATAGAAAGGAAAATATAAATGGAAAATAAAAAAATCTTCTTAGCTTCACCACATATGTCAGATGAGGGATACGAACAAGCATATATAAAAGAAGCATTTGATACAAACTGGGTAGCACCACTTGGAGAAAATGTAAATAAATTTGAACAAGAATTATCAGAATATGTAGGCAGTAAAACGGGTGCTGCATTATCGTCGGGAACTGCTGCAATACACATGGCACTTAAAGCATTAGATGTAAAAAAAGGCGACATTGTATTTTGCCCATCTCTTACATTTTCAGCAACAGCAAATCCAATAATATATCAAAATGCAACTCCAGTATTTATAGATAGTGAGCGAGATACTTGGAATATGGATCCTTTAAGCTTAGAAAAAGCCTTTGAAAAATATCCAAATCCAAAAGCTGTAATTGTAGTTCATCTATATGGAACACCTGCAAAAATAGACGAAATAAAAGCAATATGTGATAAACACAATGTACCATTAGTAGAAGATGCAGCTGAAAGCTTAGGTTCAACATATAAAGGAAAAGAAACAGGTACATTTGGTAAGTACGGAATATACTCATTTAATGGAAATAAAATAATAACAACAAGTGGTGGCGGAATGCTCGTATCAGAAGATGAGGAACGAATAGCAAAAGTAAGGTTTTGGTCTACGCAAGCAAGAGAAAAAGCAAGACATTACCAGCACAACGAAATAGGCTATAATTATAGAATGAGTAATATTGTAGCAGGAATAGGCAGAGGACAACTAAAAGTATTAAATGATAGAATTGCAAAAAAAACTGAAATATATAATACATATAAAGAAGCTTTTAAGAGCATATCAGAAATTGAAATGCAGCCAACTCCAGAAGATACAAAACCAAATCACTGGTTATCTGTTATAACAATAAAAGAAGACTCTAAAGTAACACCTTTACAAATAATAGAAGCATTAGAAAAAGAAAATATAGAGTCAAGACCTGTATGGAAGCCAATGCACATGCAACCAGTATTTGAAAAATGTGATTATATACAAGTAGCAGAAAAATCAGTGTCAGAAGATTTATTTACAAGAGGTGTATGCCTACCTTCAGATACAAAAATGACTATGGAAGAGCAAGAAAGAGTTATTAAAATAATTAAGGGGTTGTTTTAATTGTATAAAAAATACATAAAAAGAATATTAGACTTTACTTTAAGTTTACTAGCACTAATTATTCTATCTCCACTCTTACTTATTATTGCAATATTAGTAAGAATAAAATTAGGAAGCCCAGTTATATTTAAACAAGAACGCCCGGGAAAAGATGAAAAGATATTTACTTTATATAAATTTAGAACAATGACAGATGAAACAGATGAAAATGGAAATTTACTGCCAGATTCTAAAAGGCTAACGAAATTTGGAAAAACTTTAAGAAGCACAAGCTTAGATGAATTGCCAGAACTAGTAAATATTTTAAAAGGAGATATGTCTATAGTAGGACCAAGACCGTTATTAGTTCAATATTTGCCATATTATACTGAAAAAGAAAGACATAGACATGATGTAAGACCTCGGACTTACAGGGTTAGCACAAATAAATGGGAGAAATACAGCTAATTGGAAAGAAAGATTTCAATTTGATATTCATTATGTAAATTCAATTACTTTAAAAAATGATATATTAATTATAATAAAAACAATAAAAAAAGTTTTAAAAAAGCAAGACATAGTATTGGATGGAACAGGAGAAGTAATAAATTTTGATGAATATAGAAAGAAAGAAATGGCAGAAAAGAAATAACGAGTGATAATAAGGAGTTATATAATGAAAAAGGACATATACTTTGAGGAAAATTATGGAAAGTTATATGAACATATAGAAAATGGGAAAGTTAAAACTTTTAAATATGAGGATGATAATGGAAAGATATCAAATCAATTCATACTAAGAGAAATACCAATTAAAATTGATGACAACAAATATTTTGATATTATAACTCCATATGGTTACGGTGGACCGATTATTGAAAAATGTATTCAGGAGAAAAAAGAAGAATTATTAAAAGGTTATGAAAAAAATTTTAAAACTTATTGTAAAGAAAACAATATAGTAAGTGAATTTATTAGATTTCATCCAATATTTAATAATGCACTAGAGTTTAAAAAAATATATGATGTTCAATTTTTAAGATATACACTTGGTACTAATCTATTAATTGCAGATAATCCAATGGAAAAAGAATTTAGTAAAAGTTGTCGCAAAACGATAAGACAAGTATTAAATAAGGGAATTACATATAAAATAATAGAAGATGTTAAAGACTTTTCAGAATTTAAAAGAATATATTATTTAAATATGGACAGAAAAAAAGCTGATTCATATTACTATTTTGATGATAAATATTTTGAAATGATGGATAAATATTTTCATAATAATCTAATACAAGTACAAGCTATATACGAAACTAGAGTTATAGCAGAAGGCTTATATTTTATATATAACAAAATAATACATGCACATTTATCTGGAACTGATACTGCTTATTTACACTTATCACCCGCATACATACTAAAGTATGCAACAACAGTTTGGGGAAAAGAAAATGGATTTAATTTAATACATTATGGTGGCGGAACAAGCAATTCTATAGAAGATCCATTGTATTTGTTCAAAAAAAAGTTTTCTCAAAATACTCAGTTTGAATTTTATATAGGTAAAAAAATATGGAATCAACAAATTTATGAAAAATTATGTAATTATAAAAAAGTGAGTAAGGAAGAAGAGTATTTTCCAGCATATAGGAAAGAAAAATAATTAATTTAGATAAAATATATTATGCAGAAAATTATAATATTTTATAAATATTGATATGATAAAAATGAGAAAGGGTATTTAAAATGAATAACAAAAAAATTTTATTTGTAGCAACAGTAACAGATCATATAAATGGATTTCACATACCATATTTAAAAATGTTTAAAGAAAAAGGATATGAAGTACATGTAGCTAGTTTTGGAGAAGAACCAATAGAATATTGCGATAAACATTTTAATATACCTTTTGCAAGACTTCCGTTCAAATTGCAAAATTACAAAGCATATAAAGAATTAAAAAAAATAATAAATGACAACGATTATGAAATTATTCATTGCCACACTCCAGTAGGCGGAGTACTAACTAGATTAGCTGCTAAAAAGGCAAGAAAAAAAGGAACAAGAGTAATATATACAGCTCACGGTTTTCATTTTTACAAAGGCGCGCCAATACTAAATTGGATAATTTATTATCCAATAGAAAAATATTTAGCTAAATATACAGATTGCCTAATAACTATAAACGAAGAAGACTATGAACTAGCAAAGAAAAAATTTAAAGCAAAGGAAATAGAATTTGTTCATGGTGTAGGAGTAGACGAAAAGAAATTTAACTTTACAATGTCTGATGATGAAAAAGAAGATTTAAGAAAAAGCTTAGACCTAAAAAAAGATGATTTTGTAATTAGCTATGTGGCTGAATTAAGCAAAAGAAAAAATCAAGGAATGCTTATAAGAGCAACTAGTGAATTGATAAATAAAGAAAAAATTAAAAACATTAAAGTCTTATTAGTAGGAGCAGATAGCTTAAATAATTATTATCAGCAAATGGCTAGAGATTTAAGTGTAGAAGACAATATTATGTTTTTAGGATATAGAAAAGATATTCCAAGACTACTAAGAATATCAGATTTATATGTATCAACGTCAACTCAAGAAGGACTTCCTATAAATTTAGTAGAAGCAGCAATGTGCAAATTACCTATTATAGCTACAAATTGTAGAGGTAATAGAAATGTTGCAAGTAAATTAATAGAAATTAACAATATTGAGCAACTTTGTGAAAGTATCAATAATGCAATAGAAAAAAAAGAAAGCTATTTATGTAGTGAATATTCAGAATATGAATTAAATAATGCTTTAAATGAGATGAAAAAAATATATAATTTAGAAGATATATAAACAAAATTAATATAAAAGAGGTGAAAAAATGCCTAATATATCAATTATTATGGGAATATATAATTGTGGAAAATATTTAAAAGAATCTATTGATTCTGTATTAAGTCAAACCTTTAAAAGCTGGGAACTTATTATGTGTGATGATGGTTCAACAGATAATACATATAATATTGCAAAAGAATATCAAGAAAAATATCCAGATAAAATTATACTATTAAAAAATGATAAGAATTTAGGACTTAATGAAACTCTAAATAATTGTTTAAAAAAGGCAAAAGGAAAATATATTGCTAGGCAAGATGGAGATGATGTTTCTGTAGAGGATAGATTAGAAAAGGAATATATTTTTTTAGAAGAACATCCAGAATATGCGTTAGTAAGTTCAAGTATGATACATTTTGATGAAACAGGAGAATGGGGGCAATCTAATTCCAAACCAATACCTAAAAAAGATGACTTCGTAATTGGTCCACCATTTGCGCATGCACCAGTAATGATAAGAAAAGCAGTTTTAGAAGAAGTACAAGGATATACTGTAGATGAAAAACTTCTAAGAGTGGAAGATTATCATTTATGGTTTAAGATATATGCTAGAGGATATATAGGATATAATTTGAGTGAACCATTATATAAAATGAGAGATAACAAAGAAGCATATAAAAGAAGAAACTGGAATGCTAGAAAAAATGAAATAAGAGTTAGATATATTGGCTATAAAATGCTAAATATTCCTTTTTATAAGTACATATATTGCTTGAGACCTTTTTTTATATATTTAATGCCTGAAAAACTATATAATATATTACATAAGAAAAAATTAAATAAGAAAAAATAAAAAAGTTTTATTTATAGTAGCAGTAACAATCATATCAATGGATTCTATATGCATCTTTAAAAATATTCAAAGTCTACTCTTGGTTAGTAGAGTATTAACTTAATTAGCAACTAAAAAGATAAGAAAGAACAAAAAATGGCAATATATGCTACACATAGTTTTCGTTTTTTACAAAAGAGCACATTTTAAAAATTAGATTGTTCCTTGTCAATTGAATAGTTTATAGCCAAATATACAGATATAATAATTACAACCTAATATTGATGTTTCTTCATCTTTAAGAGAAGAACTACCTATTAATTTCATGGAGTCTTTAGCTTGCAGCTTGCTGACAGTCAAATGAAATTGTTGTGAAATGATAGATTTGTTAGAAAATGAGAGAAGTGGTTACATATTTTATAATATAAAGAGATTTTGTGAAAAATTAAAAATTATAATTCAAATAAAGATTATAATTCCTAAAAGACTTATAACTAAAATATGATTTGAAAATATTGTCAATGAAATGAAAAAACATATGAAAATTAATTAGATAATGAAAAAGTATATTGGAGGAGAAACTGTGAAAATTTTTTATGCTTGTTTGTATATTTATCTATTATTAAAACCATATTATATTTTTCAATCTGGCTCAATTCAGCCTGGAGATCTATTTATAGTATTGGCATTAATATTTTTCATGCTAATTGACAAAAATAGAATTAATGTAAAAAAAATTATCAATTCAGAAAGACATTTCGTGATATTTGTGTTTATTACAATATTAATAAATACAATATATTATTTAATATATAATGATGTTGATTTTTTACTATCGAGTATATACTTTGTTTTTAATTTAATAGCAGTTATATTATTTGCTTTTGCTTGCGAAAAAAAAGAAACGTTTTTAATTAATATTAGTAATATATTAAAATTTAATCTTATAATACAATTAATTTTATGTTTTTTAAATATAGGAAAAATATATGGAGGCTTTAGATATATGGGGACATTTAATGACCCAAATCAATTCGGATACTATATATTATTAAGCTTTTGTTATATATATATAATAAATATACGATATAAAAATATTAAAAATGTGTTCTTATATTTATTAATATCGGTGTATTTAATTTTTGAATGTAGTTCAACAGGTATGTTCTTAGGAATATGTGCCTTTTTGTTACTCTATATAATAAATTTCGTAACGAAAATACCTATATATTTAAAGAAATATAAATTGACATTTGTTTTGATTTTAACAACAACATTTATATTATCATTAATAATATTGACTATTAATCCTTTAAAAAATGAAATCTTATTAGATAAGATATCTAATAATCATATGGTTAACAGAGTTATTGAAAAATTAAACAAATTAAATACTGATAATTCTAAAAACGAAATAAATTTATTAGAAGAAAGAGGTTATGATAAAATATATTACTATCCACAATATATCTTATTTGGAGCTGGTGGTGGAAAGTATGAAAGATTTGAAAAAACTGTACACTATGGAGAAATACATGCAACATTTCCAAGTATATTATTCTGTTATGGCATAATACCATTTTTAATTTTAATTAAGTGGATTTATATCAAATTAAAAGGTATGAAAAAGGATTATTTAGTTGCCTATATTGCTCTATTGGTCGAGAGTTTTACTTTATTAAATCAAAGACAAGCATTATTTTGGATAATAATTATGCTTTATAAATATATAAATGTTGAAGACAAAAAAATAATAGTTAGAAATGAAAATTACGAATAATATTTTAGTAGCAGTAGCAATAGTAGAATGCAATACAAAAAAGAATATTTAAAAGATGGTATATTAATATATTCTCTTAAATTTATAGATAAAGAGGAAAGAAAGGATGTACCTATGAAAAGAATGTCACAAGAGGAATGTAAAAAGGAATTAATACGAATATTAAAATTTCTAGATAATATTTGTATAAAAAATAATATTAAATATTCATTAGTTGGTGGATCCTTAATTGGGGCAGTTAGACATAATGGGATTATACCATGGGATGATGATATTGATGTTGGAATGATGTATAAAGATTTTATAAAGTTAAAAGAAATCTTAAAAACTAATAATAATGAGTTTGAACTATTAACTTATGAAAATTGTGATAACTACTATTCTTCACATTCAAAATTAGTATCAAAACGTACGAAATTGTATGAAAATAATTATGAGGAAATAGAAAATTTGGGAATTTTTATTGACATTTTTTCATTTTTTTATATACCAGAAAAAAATGGAAAAAAATTTTTCAATGAAATCAAGTTTAAAAATAGATTGATTGCTGGACTGAGAAAACCTAGTAAATCGGAAGATAAAAAATTGCTAAGATACATTAGATATTTTATTTGTAATAAAATTATTGGTAGAAAACTAATTTATAAATCTTTCAAAAAGGTATATACGAAATATCCAAAAGGAAATTCAATCATTTGTGAGTTTACGGGTTATCCATTTGAGAATCAAGTAAAAGATGCAAATATTTTTGATAATTTAATAAGAAAAAAATTTAATGGAATCGATGTTAATATCGTATCTCAATATGATAAGGTTTTAAAAGATGCTTATGGAAATTATATGGAATTACCTCCTATGGAAAAAAGAGTTACTCATGGAATAACTGCATATTGGAGGGAAATGTGAAATGAGAAAGATAAAATCGATATACAATATACTTGGTTCTTTAGGTTCATATTTTGTAACAATGATATTTACTTTTATAACGCAAGGAATGATTATAAAGATTTTAGGAATTGAGTATTCTGGTGTTAATGGATTATTTTCGAATATACTAACTATGCTTTCAGCCGCTGAGTTAGGACTAAGTACTACAATTATTTTTAAATTATACGAACCTATTGCAAGTAATAACAAAGAAAAAATAAAATCGTGGTTAAACTTTTATAAAGTTTGCTATAGATACGTAGCTTTATTTGTTTTAATACTAGGAATTTTTATGATTCCATTTATTCCTATGATAGTGGGTCATACTTCAATTAATGATAATATTATAATTTTATACTTGATATCTTTGTTAGATACTGTGATATCCTATGTAATGACATATAAACGTTCATTATTATATGCTGATCAAAAAAATTATATTATCAACTTTATTCATATAGGATATGTTATACTCATGAATGTAATGCAAATTATTGTATTATATATTACAAAAAATTACTATTATTTTTTGTTTATTAAATTATTATATAGATTACTTGAAAATATTATTATTAATGTATATGTTAATAAAAATTATCCATATGTTAAAGAAGACTTTATAGAAATCGATTGTAATGAAAAAAAGGACTTTTTTTCTAGAATCAGAGCAATGTTATTACAGAAAATATCTTTTGTGATAAATAAAGGTATTGATAATATAATAATTTCAGTATTTTTAGGTGTAGCTTTTGTTGGCTATTATACTAATTATCACATTGTTATTACAGCACTATGCGGAATTATCTTTGAAATGATATCTGGATTTGGTGCTAGTGTTGGTGATTTGCTTACAGAAAAAAATACAGAAAAAAACTATTTAATATATAAAAAAATAAACTTTGTTAATACTTTCATCACTTCTATATGCATAACTGGATTTTTATGTTGTATAAAGCCTTTTATAAAGTTGTGGTTAGGAACAGAATACATCTTATCAACTAGCATAGTTGCTTCATTTTGTCTTTACCTATATTCGGATAGTATTAGAAGGTCCATAACAATATTTAAAGAAGCAGCTGGAATATGCAAAGAAGATCAGCTTATGTATATTATAATGGCTTTAATTAATTTAGTTTCATCAATTATTTTATGTAAAATTATCGGAATGTCAGGTGTAATTATTGGAACTGCAATGAGTTATTTATTTTTGATTTTTTATAGCTATCCTAAGTATATTTTTGAAAAGATTTTTGGTAGAAAAAAAATAGAATATTACAAAATTACTTTGAAAAACATCATATTAATATTCGTTGCTGCTTTATTTGGATATTATATTGCTGAAATATCAATTGCTAATAGTGATTTAATAAACTTTATAAAGAATGGAATAATTTCTGTAATTACTACAGTTGTGATATATTTAATAGGAAATATAAATACAGATGAGCTAAAATATTTTGTAAATTTGTTAAAAATAAAAAACAAAGTATAATGTATATAAAAATAAACGAAAAAATAGTTTATGGCATTATGCTATAAAAAGGAGGATTTTATGAAAAATATAGCACTGTTAACTGCAGCTGGAATAGGATCTAGAACAGGACAAGACATACCAAAACAATTTATACATATTGACAATAAGCCAATAATAATTTATACATTGGAAGCATTCCAAAAGCATCCAAGTATTGATGAAATTGTAGTTGTTTGCTTAGACCGGTTGGCATGACATTTTAAATGCATATGCTAAGCAATTTAATATTACTAAATTACATTATATAGTATCTGGAGGAATTACAGGACAAGAATCAATTTATAATGGATTAGTGGAAATTAAAAAGCATTTTAAAGATGATGATGCCGTAATAATTCATGATGGAAACAGACCATTTGTTAGTAATGAAATTATTTCTAATGCTATATCTGTATATAAAAAAAATGGAAGTGCTATTGTTGCTATTCCTTGTACTGAAGCGGTTTTTAAAAGTAAGGATGGAATATCTTCTATAGAACAAATATCAAGAGATGAGCTATTTAGAACCCAGACTCCTCATATTTATTCTCTAGGAAAATTACTTTGGGCACATTCTGAAGCACAAAAGAGAGGAATTACTAATACTACAGCTACATGCTCATTGATGCAAATGCTTGGAGAAAAGATATATTTTTCACTTGGATCTGAAGAAAACTTAAAAATTACTACTGTTGATGATATTGAAATATTTGAAGCATTACTGCATACTCACAGGGGGGAATGGATAAAAAATGATGTTTAATAGTAAAAATTATTTAAAAGATTTAGATTATCAGTTAAAAAAAATAGATTTAGAAAGAATAAAAGACAAAAGAATTTTAATTACTGGAGCTAATGGATTAATTTGTTCCTATATAGTTGATATTTTAATTTATGCTAATATTTACTATAATACCAATATTACAATAATAGCTATGGGTAGAAGTAAAGAAAAAATTAGGGAACGCTTTAGTTATTATTATGATAATGAACTGTTTATACCAATAATTCAAGATGTTTGTGAGCCATTTAATTGTAACAATATAGATTATATTATTCATGGAGCAAGCAATGCTAATCCTAAGTTATATATCACAGATCCTGTTGGAACTATGAATGCAAATTATTTAGGAATATTAAATATGCTAAATTTAGCAAAAAGAAATAAATGCAAAATATTATATATATCCAGTAGTGATATTTATGGATTCATTGACAATTTTGATAATGACTTAAATGAAAATGAATATGGCTATATTGATATTTTAAATGTAAGATCATCATATTCATCTTCAAAACGTGCATCAGAAACACTATGTGCCTCTTTTTATTCACAATATGATGTAAATGTAGTAATAGTAAGACCAGCTCATATTTATGGTCCAACATTTTCAGCAAATGATTCTAGAGCAGTTTCAGATTTTATAAAGAAAGCTTCGAATGGTGAAAATATACTCATGAAAAGTGACGGAAGTTCAACTAGGTCATATTGTTATGTGGGAGATGCTATATGTGGAATTTTTAAAGTTTTATTTGATGGAATACCAGGAAATGCCTATAACATTTCTAATAATAAAAATATAATATCTATCAAGGAATTAGCAGAATTAATTTGTAAATATACAAATACTAAATTAAAAATTGAAATTCCACAAAATGAACTTGATAAAAAAATTGATTCTAATGTCAAAGTAATAAAAATCAGTAGTAAAAAAATTGAAAGTTTGGGATGGAAAACAGATATGAATATAAGTGATGGCATTAAATTAACACTATCTATTATAAAAGAAATTAAGAATTAATATTATTATTCTTAGTAATATATTTTTTAGCCATAAATAAAAAATTAGATTTATAAGATGTATATAGGAAGAAAGCAAAAATGAAGTATTATTACTAGAAAAAATTGTATATATAGGAAGTTATACATCAATAGAATTATTACAAAAAGAAGAAGACGTAATTATAATTGATAATTTTGCGAATAGTAAACCAGAAATGATTGAAAAATATCATATAAAAAAATTTATATTTAGTTCTTTTGCAACAGTATATGAAAAACCAGAAACAGTACTAAGTAATTTAATGACTTATATAGTAAGAATAACATTAGGGGAATTAAAAGAAAAAAGATGAGAGGAGAAGATGATAATGAAAGAAAGCCTTAAAACCGTAGACACACGGAGATTTATTAGAAAAAAATAAAACTAAACCAAGACAATCAAATATAGAATTACTAAGGATAATATGTATGATAATGATTCTAATGAGCCATTATTCTTATTCGGGAATGAAACTAACAAATTATATTAATATAAATAATTTAATTCTATATATTTGTCGTATAACACATACTCGGAGTGAACGTATTTGTAATAATTACAGGATATTTTATGATTAATAGCAAATTTAAAATAAAAAAGTTATTAAATTTAATCTTACAAGTTTTAACATATACAGTTACTATATGCATTGTAAGTAGTTTTTTTATGAAATTAGATTTAACTCAAATATTAAAATCAATATTTCCAATATCATATGCTCATTACTGGTTTATAACTAATTATATTTTGTTATATATACTTTCACCATTTATTAATAAATTAATAAATAATATGACCAAAAAAGAACATAGTTTATTAATTATAATATTGGTAATGATTCAAAGTGTTATAGATTTATTCTTAAATGCAGAATTTGAAATGGGCAAATTTATCTGGTTCATAACATTATATTTAATAGGGGCATTTATACAAAAATATTATAAGCCAAGTAAAAAATCAATTAAAATTAATGCTATAGGGACAATTGTATCATATTTATTATTAGTAATTAGTGTTGTAGGATTAGATTTCTTAAGTAAGAAAATAGCTTTATTACAGGGCCATGAACTATACTTTACAAAATTAACTTCTATTTTTGTATTAATAAATTCAATATTTTTATTTTTACTGTTTAGAAATATAAATATAGATTCTAGTAAATTTATTAATAAAATATCAAGTGCAACATTAGGTGTATATATAATTCATGAGAATATAATTGCAAAAAATTTCATTTGGAAAATATTTGGTAGCGGAGCTCAATATTTTAATTCTAACTATTTTATAGTACATACTATTATTAGTGTTTTAGGTATGTTTGTTTTATGTTCAATAATTGAATTACTAAGACAAGCATTAATACAACCTTTACAAAACAAATTTGTTGATTTTGTAGTTAGCAAAGGAAATGAATTAAAAGTAGTAGTAAGGGAGAAAGCAAAGCAATGGATATAAAAACAGTTGCAGTAGTTGGTGCAAATGGCACATTAGGAGTAGGAGTGTCAGCAATATTTGCATCGTTTGGAGATGCAAAAGTATATATGGTATCAAGAACACTAGAAAAATCTAATCAAGCAATAATTAAAGCAGGAAAATCAGTAAAAGCAAATTCAATAATAGATAATATGGTAGCAAAAGATTATAGTGAAATAGAAGAATGTATAAAAGAATCTGATTTAATTATAGAAACAATTGCAGAAGAATTAAATGCTAAAAAGCAAATACACGAAACTATTAATAAGTACATGAAAAATACTGCAATAGCTTCTTCTATAACATCTGGAATATCAATTAATGAACTTTCAAAATGTTACAATGAAGAAAACAAAAAAAGATTTATGGGAATACATTTTTTTAATCCACCATATAATATGTTACTTTGTGAGTTAATTCCATCAAAATATACAGATAAAAATGTAGAAAATGATGTTAAAGAATATTTAGAGAAAAAGCTAATACGAAAAGTTATTAAAGTAAAAGATGGACCTGGATTTTTAGCTAATAGAATAGGCTTTCAGTTTATTAATCAAGCCATGCAATATGCAGATGAATATAAAAATCAAGGTGGTATAGATTATATTGATACAATATTAGGGGCGTTTACTGGAAGAAATATGAGTCCAATAGCCACTGCTGACTTTGTTGGTTTGGATGTTCATAAAGCAATAGTTGATAATATTTATGCAAATACAAACGACTATTTACACGAAAGTTTTAAGCTTCCACATTATGTGAACAAGTTAATAGAACGAGGTAAAATTGGTGCAAAGGTAGATGATGGACTATATAAATATTCAGGAAGTTTAGTATATGATATAAAGAATGATGAATATAGAGAAATAAGAAAATATGATATTCCTTTTATTGATAAAGTTATAGAAAACTTTAAAGTAGGAGATTACAAAGAAGGAATAAATGTAATAATAAAAGACAAATCAAGTGAAGCAAAAATATGTAGAAATTTATTAGTAAGTTACATTATTTATTCAATTAGTATTTCAAAACAGATAGCAGAAAATAAAACAGACTGTGATATAGCAATGGCTGAAGGATTTAACTGGATTCCACCTTATTCATTGATAGAATTAATAGGTAAAGAAAATTGCAAAGAAATAGCACTAAATGAATTAAAGTATAGTAAATCAAAAGTAAAAGAAATATTTGACGAAGATATAGCTGCAAAATATAGATATGAAAAATTTATGAAAGCAAAGAGGTAGAAAACATGAAAAAAGTATATATATTAGGTGGAGCTCAAACTGATTTTGAAAGAAATTGGACAAAAGAGGGCAAAGGAGTAATTGCATTATTAAAAGAGGTTGTATTTAGTGCATTAAATAATACAAACATATCGTTAGAAGAAATAAAAAATTTGAATAAGAAAAATAAAATTGCTATTTTTATAGGAAATTTTTGTGCTGAATATTATATACAACAGGGTCATTTAGGTCCATTACTAACAGAAGTAAGTGATGTATTTTATGGAATACCATCAGCTAGATATGAAGCTGCCTGTGCTTCTGGTTCAGTAGCAATTGATGCTGCAATGACAAAAATAAAGGCTGGAGACTATGATATAGCATTAGTAATTGGATGGGAATTAATGAAAACTGTTGATTCAAAAATATGTGGAGATTATTTAGGAAGAGCAGCATTTTATGAAAAAGAAGCTAAAGGAATAGAATTTCCATTTCCAAAATTATTTGGAAAATTAGCAGATGAATATGTAAAAAAATATAAGTTAGATGAAAATAGGTATAAAAGAAATTTAGCTAAAATTTCAAGTATCAATTATGAAAATGCGAAGAGAAATCCAAATGCTCAAACAAGAAAATGGTTTATGAATGAAAAACAAGCAAATTCAAGAGGTGAAGCTACTAATGAAGAAATAGGAAATATGCTTTCCATTTCAGATTGCTCACAAGTAACAGATGGTGCAGCAGCTGTTATTTTAGCTAGTGAAGATTATGTTAACGCAAATAATATAAAGGACAAGCCTTACATAAAAGGGTATGGACATAGGGTAGCGCCATATTTATTTGATAAAAAAATACAAGAAAGTAAAAACGATGAATATATTTTACCATGGACAAGACAAGCTATAGTAGATGCGTATAACAGAGCTGAATTAACAGTAGATGATATAGATGTATTTGAAACACATGATTGTTTTACTTCTAGTGAATATGCAGCGATATCATGCTTTGGAATTACAGATCCAGGCAAAGAATATGAAGCAATAGAAAATGGAGATATAAGCTTTAATGGTAAAAAACCAATAAACCCAAGTGGAGGCTTAATTGGTTGCGGACATCCAGTAGGAGCTTCAGGAGTAAGAATGATGCTAGATTTATATAAGCAAGTAACAAATACAGCAGGAGAGTATCAAGTAAAAAATGTTATAAATGCTATGATGCTTAATATTGGAGGATCTGCCACTACAAACTATTCATATATTGTTGGAAAAGAAAGTATAAAATAGCCAAAAATGAATAAACTTCAAAATACTAATATTTTGTAAATTAAAATAGGGAGGAAAATAAAAATGTCAATTCTATTACCAGGAGGAATTGGATATATAGGAAGTCATACAGCTATAGAACTACTACAAAAAGGAGAAGATGTGGTTGTAATTGACAACTTTTCGAATAGTAAGCCAGAAATGATTGAAAAAATAGAAAAAATAGCAGGTAAAAAAATAAAATTTTATGAGGCGGATTATACAGATAGAAACGCAGTAGAAAAAGTATTTGCAGAAAACAAGATAGAAGCGGTAATTAACTTTGCTGGCTATAAAGCAGTAGCAGAATCTGTAAAAGAACCTTTAAAATATTATTACAATAACATTACTGGTTGCATAGTATTATTAGAAACAATGAAAAAATATGGTGTAAAAAAGTTCATATTTAGCTCTTCTGCAACAGTGTATGGAAAACCAGAAACAGTACCAATTACCGAAGAATTTAAAATAGGTGGAACAACAAATCCTTATGGAACAACAAAATTAATGATAGAACAAATATTACAAGATGCATATAATGCAGATAAAACATTAGATATATGCATTTTAAGATATTTTAATCCGGTTGGAGCACATGAAAGTGGCCTAATAGGCGAAGAACCACAAGGAATACCAAATAATTTAATGCCTTATGTAGTAAGAGTAGCATCAGGAGAATTAAAAGAGTTATCTGTGTTTGGAAATGACTATAATACACATGATGGAACAGGAGTAAGAGATTATATTCATGTAGTTGACTTGGCAAAAGGTCATGTAAATGCATTAGAAAAATTAAATAAAGAAGGAAAAGGATTATATATTTATAATTTAGGAACAGGTAAAGGAACTAGTGTGCTAGATATGGTAAAAGCATTTGAAAAAACAACAGGCATGAAAGTACCATATAAAATAGTGGAAAGAAGACCAGGAGATATTGATGAGTGTTACGCAGATGCTACAAAAGCAGAAAAAGAACTAGGCTGGAAAGCAGAGAAAACTATTGAAGATATGTGTCGTGATTCTTGGAACTATATTAAAAATAGAAATTTATAAAGATTTAAAATTATAGAGTATCGAATTTTGTCGAACGATTTTTGTTGCTTTTTATTCTATATTGGCATATAATAAAAATAATTTAGGGGCTATTTTTATAATGGTCCCTTTTTTTATGGCAAAAATTTAAACATATATAATACCTTTAAACTAATTGACATATTATTACTTTATAGGTTATAATATAGAAAGGATAAGAATTGTATATAATAAAAACAAAACAATATTTAAAAGATTATCAGAAACTAATAATAGGAAAACACTTAGAAAGAGAAGAAAAGACATTAGAAATAATTGAATTAGCTATAATAGAATCAAAAAATCTAAAAGAAATTATTCATGGCGATGTTGCAACAACATATCATATAGAAAAGAAAACAGGAAATTTAAAAGAAATATATACAGCAAGAATTAATAAAAAACTAAGACTATATATGAAACCAGTGGGTGAATATCCATATAATAATGAAGAAATAATAGAAATGCAATTTATTGAAATTGATGATAAACATTATGGTGATGGTTAGGAGGTAATTTATGATTTGTTTTGGAGATTATTTAAAAGACTATTTGGAAGCTAGAGATATTTCACAAAGTGAATTTGCAATTAGAATGGGTGTATCTCAAAAACACATGAATGAAATATTAAATGGAAAAACAGGAATTACAACTGAAATGGCAGGAAATATTGAAAGACTTACCGGAATTAATTCCAGCTTTATTATTAGCATAGAAAATAGAAGAAAATTTGAAGAAAATATATTAAAAAAATTTGGAACAAAGGAAAATATAAAAAAACAAATAAATGAGCGATTTTGCATAAATGAATTAAAAAAAAGAAATTGGATTAAATTTAAAGATGAAACAAATATAATTCAATTATGCATAGATTTACTAGATTTTATGAAAATAAAAGATTTTGATGTTATTCCAGAACTAGAAAAAAATGCTTTATTTAAGAAAAATGGAGAAGATTTTGACAAACTTACATTATGGATAGCACATTGTGACAAAATTACAGAAAATCAAAATGTAAAAAACTATAACAGAAATAACTTTAATATATTAATACAAGAATTAAAAAAATATGCTTATGTAACCAAAAATTATAATCCTATAGAAATTCAAAAAATATTAAATGAATATGGCATTTATTTTTGTGAAGAAAAAGCTCTACCAGGTACAAAAGTAAGAGGATGTTTTAAATTAAGAGGCAAAAAACCAGCGATATATACAAATAAAAATTATTGTGCTAAAGATTCTTTTTATTATGAACTATTTCATGAACTAGGCCATTGTAAGAGTGATTATAATGAGGCTCAAAAGAAGATTATTTTTACAGGAAGTGATGAACAGGAAAAAAGAGCAGATGAATTTGCACAAGAACTAATGATTCCTGATAATGTATGGAAAGAACTTGAAAAAGATTTTTCTGAAGAAAATATAAGAAAAATTTCTGCTAAATATGAAATACCACTAAGCTTTATTATAGGAAGAATGGCAAAGCTAAAAATAATAAGTTATAGAAGTAAATTATATAATACTAATAAGCTAAATTAGGAATTGATATTACAAATCTATATAATATATAAATTAACCTAAAAACTACTTGAAAAATATATATTAAACATATATAATAAAAAAGTAAGTTTTACTGAAGAAGGAGAAATAAAAAAATGGAAGAATTAGATTTAAATGAGTTATTTTCATTATTTTGGAATAAAAAAATTGAAATAATTTTAATAACTTTAATAGCAGTAATATGTGGTGTAATTTATTCATATTTCCTTATTACACCAACATATACAGCAAAAACAAGTTTAATATTAGTACAAAGTTCAGATACAGCATCTCAAAGCGGTGGCTCTGGAATAACTTCAACAGATTTAACAATTAACTCTAAATTAGTTTCTACATATAGTGATATTGTTAAAAGAAATATAGTATTAGATCAAGTAGCTAGTAATTTAGAAATTAGTAAAGAGCAAGTTCAAGAAATAAAAAATAGAATATCTGTAACTCAATCAAAAGATACTGAAATTATAGACATTAATGTAACAGATGAAGATCCAAACTATGCTACTAAAATAGCAAATGAAGTAGCAACTGTATTTAGTGAAAAAATAGTAGATATATATAATATGAGTAATGTTTACTTGTTAGAAAGGGCAGAAGTACCAACAACTCCAAGTAACATAAATCATATAAAAGATATTGCTATATTTGCATTTATAGGAATAGTAATATCAGTATGTTATGTTTTAATACTTAATTTGTTAGATCACACAGTAAAATCAGAAGAAGACATTGAAAAATGTACAAATTTACTTATTTTAACAACAATACCAAACTATGAAGCAGAATTTAAAGCAGTAAAAGGAGGTAAGTAAAAATGAAAAAAGAATTAATTGCATACAAAAATTCAAAATCTCCTATAACAGAAATTTTTAAAACATTAAGAACAAACATACAATTTATGAATTCAAGAAAAAATTTAAAAACAATACTAGTTACATCTACATCAGTAGGTGAAGGAAAAAGTTGGGTATCATCAAATTTAGCTATAACATTTGCTCAAACAGGTAAAAAAGTTCTTTTAATAGATGCAGATATGAGAAAAGGGAGACTAGCAGATTTATTTCAGCTACCATCAAAGCCAGGTTTATCTAATTTATTATCTGGAATAGATGAAAAAGGACATAGTGAAGAAATTAATATATCTAAAATGATAAAAGAAACAGATGTAGAGAACTTATTTTTAATAACTAGTGGTAATATGCCTCCAAATCCAGCAGAATTATTAGGAACAGAACAAACAGAAAATCTATTAGATCAATTAAAAAACATATTTGATATTATAATATTAGATGGTACACCATGTAAGTTAGTTACAGATTCTCTAATTTTATCAAGAATAGTAGATACAACAATTCTTGTAGTGGCATATAAAACAACTAAAAAAGAAGATTTGCAAAAAGTAAAAAGATCAATAGAAAATGTTGGTGGTAAAATAGCTGGTGTAGTATTAAATAAAATACCAATGAATGTAAAGCAATATAGTGAAGCATATTTTTATGAAAATAAATCAGAAAATTTTCCAATCCAATCTAAACAAGAAAAAATAGAGAAAAAAAAAGGGAAAAAAATTGAAGTAGAAGTAGAACAATCAAGCGATGAAATATCAGCTGAAGAAAAAGACGATATAATATCACAAGTAAATAGTTATTTAAATAATAATAAAAAACAGGAGAAGTAATATATGATTGATATACACTCACATCTTATTCCAAATGTAGATGATGGGTCAAAAAGTTTAGAAACTACATTTACAGCATTTAAAGAGGCAGTAAATGCAGGCTTTACAGATATTATACTAACTTCACATTACATACCAGAATATTACGAAACAAAACCAGTAGAGCTAACTTTTTGGAAAGATGAGTTGCAAAAAATATTAGATAATAATAAGGAAAACTTAAAATTACATTCAGGAATGGAAGTATACATATCTGAAGAATTACCTAATTTAATTGAAAAAGAAAAATTGCTAAAACTAGCAAATAGCAAATATATACTAATAGAATTACCAATGAATTCAAGAATAAATTATTTAGACCATATTATATATTACTTAGATACAGTTGGTATAAAGCTTATACTTGCACATCCAGAAAGGTACAGAATTGTTCAAGAAAAGCCTGAACTTGTAGAAGAGTGGGTAGAAAAAGGCTGTTTAATGCAATGCAACTTTGGAAGTATATTAGGTATGTATGGAAGTGAGCCTAAAAAAGTAATAAAACATTTACTTAAAAAAGATTTAGTTCACTTTGTTGCAAGTGATTGTCATAATAAAGGCGGAATTTATTTAAAAGTTCCAAAGGCTGTTAATAAAATTGAAAAATTAATAGGAAAAGAAAAAACATATGAAATAACTACACTAAATCAACAGAAAATACTAAATGATGAAGGATGGAGGTAATATATGCTAAAGAGAGTTTTAAGGAATATTTTAATTATAGTACTTATTTCTTCTCTATGTGGTTTTATAATGCCTATAATAGCTAATGCTACACAAATAAGTGAGCCATATACTGCAGATTCTGATGATGATTATAATCCAAACCCTAATGAAGGCAATAATGATAGCAGCGAAAGTAGTGGTGGTCATAGCACGGGTGGAAGCCAAGATTCTGAAAATAATGAAAACGAAGGCTCTGGAAAAACTGAAGATGAAGACAAAAACAATGAAGATGAAAACAATCAAGGTGAAGACAGTCAAGGTAATGAAAATAACGGAAGCGAAAATAAAAATACAGAAGACGGAAACTTAGGAGAACAAAATAGGGAAGATAATAATCAATCAGGAAATAATAATCAAAATAGCGAAAATAATAGTGGCAATACTGAAACTGGAGATAATACAGAAAATGGCGGTAATGGTGGAGCAGGAAACAGTAATGAAGGTAGTGGAAATAATAGAAATCCTGCACAAAATGTGCAAACTTCAGCAGATCCAGTTAAATCAGGCAATACTGATTTAAGAGAATTAAAAGTTAATGTTGAAGGTATGACTCCAGATTTTAATAGTAATATTACAGAATATTATTTAATAGTAGATTTAAGCATAGAAACAATTAATGTAACAGCTACGCCAGCAGATAATAAAGCAAAAGTTGAAATAACAGGAAATGCTAATTTAAAAGAGGGAGAAAATAATATAAGAATAACTGTTACAGCAGAAAATGAAACAAAAAAAGACTACATTATACATGTAACAAAAACTGAAAATGAGGAAAAGGCAAATGCCAATTTGAAATCATTAAGTGTAAATGGATATAATATATCTCCTGATTTTAAATACAATGTATACAATTATACATTACTTTTAAATACTGATGTTGAAAGCTTAAATATTATAGCCGAGGCAGAAAACGATAACGCTAAAGTAGAAATAAAAGGCAATAGCAATTTACAAGAGGGTGAAAACTTAATAGAAATAAATGTTACAGCAGAAGATGAAATTACAGTAAAAACATATAAAATTAAAGTATTTATTGATACTCAAATTGTAAATGTAAAAGAAGAAGATAAGTTATCTGCTATTATATTATTAACAGTATTAGTTGTTTGCGTAATAATAGTACTAATTATAAAAATAAAAAATAAAACGCTATAAAATGATAAATGCAAACAGTATGCCGGCGTAGCTCAGTTGGTAGAGCAGTGAATTCGTAATTCAAAGGTCAGCAGTTCGATTCTGCTCGTCGGCTCCAATTAAGTAAAATCGTCGCACTTTGGCGAAAATGGTTAATTGACTGTAAAAGGTCAATTAAAAAATTATGCTTTAAATAATTAATTTTTGTACTCCTACTGGAACTCTATCAAGCAATGAATTTTTCCTCCTTAATCAAAAATTCGGATTATGGGACAAGTCCCAATCCTTATTGTACTTTTATAGATTTTGTAGTATTATAATATTGAATTGTAAAATAGGAGTAGGAGATTAATATGACAAAGAGTAAGAAAATAATAATAATATCTATAGTATTGATTTTAATATTAGTTTTAAGTGAAATTTTTATTTATATGTATATAAATAATGTAAATATTGAGTTAAGGAAATTTCAAAACAGTGAAAGATATTCTTCTGAATCTGCAGCTGGTTTAGGCTCCGTATTTAGTATAATAATTTTGTATGGATTAATGATGTGGGATGCAATTATAATAGGTATAGTACTATTATTGATATGGGTTACTTATGCTATAATTTATTATATAAAAAAAGAAAAAATCAAAAAGATAATAAGAATTAAATTATAAAATAGTTACTAGATAATAGTTTTAGATAAAAAATAACGGGCTTTCCTTGAAACAGGAGGGCCCCTTAATTTTTTAAAA